>DASZKM010000273.1:0-3502 GCA_035947055.1 Actinomycetota bacterium | reverse complement strand
GCGCTACGGGCTCCGGTGGCTGCCTTGCGCGCCGCCCGGCGGGCCCGGCCCATCGTTCGACGGGCAGACGTCGTCCTGGGGATGGGTGGCTACGTCAGCGTCCCCGCCTCGCTGGCCGCCCGGAGCGAAGGCGTTCCGCTGATCCTGCATGAGCAGAACGCTGTGCCGGGCCTGGCCAATCGGGTGGCGGCTCGGTGGGCGCGGGCCGTAGCGGTGTCGTTCGACGAGACCGTGGGCCGGTTCGGCGGCCGAGGCGTGATGACCGGGAACCCTGTGCGCGCCGCGATCGTCCGGTCCCGCGAAGACCGGGCGTCGCTGGCCGCAGAGGCCCGATCGGCGCTGGGACTGTTGGAGGGCCGGCGAACCATCCTGGTTCTGGGGGGGAGCCAGGGCGCGCTTCGCCTGAACCGGGCGGCGGTCGAGCTCTGCTCGCTCCTGGCGGAGCGGTCGGATCTGCAGATGGTGGTGCTGACCGGCCGCCGGCAGTTCGAGGACGTTCGGCGGGCGCTTCCCCGGCCCCGCGGCGTGGCGGTGACCACAGCCCCGTTCATCGATCGCATCGAGCTGGCGTACGCCGCTGCCGACATCGCGGTGTCTCGCGCCGGAGCCAGCGCCATCGCGGAGCTGACCGTCAGCGGGGTCCCGGCCATCCTCGTCCCGTACCCGTACGCCACCGGCGGCCACCAGCAGGCGAACGCTCGCGCGGTGGCGCGGGCGGGCGGAGCGGAGGTCGTCCTGGACGACGCGGCCGACGGGGGCGAGCTGGGCCGCCGGCTGACCGGGCTCCTCGACGATCGCGAACGGCTGAGCGACATGGCCGCCGCCTCCCGCCGGTTCGGGCGGCCCGAGGCGGCCGAGACGGTCGCCGGACTCGCCGCGTCGGTGGCCCGGGAGAGAACCAGGTGAAGGCGTACCGCCCACCGGCCGGGAGCATCCCGACCCTCCCGGTACCGGACCTGTCGGGGATCACCGCGGTGCATCTCGTGGGGATGGGCGGTGCCGGGATGAGCGGGCTGGCCCGTCTGCTCCTGGCCCGCGGCGTGCGGGTCTCCGGGTCCGACCTGAAGGATTCGGAGGGCCTGCACCAGCTCCGGGCGGCGGGGGCCACGGTGTTCGTGGGGCACGATGCCGGCCGGGTCGAAGGAACCGGCGCCGTGGTGGTGTCCAGCGCGATCGATCCGCAGAACGTGGAGGTGCTGGAGGCCCGCCAGCTCGGCGTTCCGGTGCTGGCCCGGGCCCAGGTGCTGGCGGCGTTGATGGGGGAGCGGCGGGGGATCGCCGTGGCCGGCACGCACGGCAAGACGACGACCACGTCGATGCTGGCCGTGATCCTTGAACGGGCCGGAACCGATCCGACCTATCTTGTGGGCGGGGACCTCAACGAAAGCGGCAGCAACGCCCGGTGGGGCAACGGCGACCTGTTCCTGGCCGAGGCCGACGAATCCGACGGCTCGTTCCTGCTGCTGCGACCCGATGTCGCCGTGGTCACGAACGTGGAGGACGACCACCTCGACTTCTACGGGGATCGAGAGGCGATCGAGGCGGCGTTCGTCGGGTTCTGTCGCGGGGCCGGCCTCGTGGTCGCATGCCGCGACGACCGCGGAGCGGTACGGGTGGCCGAAGCCGCGGGTGGACCGACGCTGTGGTACGGCACCGAGCCGGGAAGCGAGGTGGCCATCGACTCCCTGGTCGTGGGCCGGGGCGGAGGACGAGCGCGGATCCGCATTCCCCCCGCCCCGAACCGGGACGGTTGGACCGGGTCGCTGGAGGTCCCGATGCCCGGGCGACAGCACCTCCTGAATGCGGTGGGGGCGGTCGCCGCAGCGGTCTCCGTCGGCATTCCTCCCGACGTGGCCGCACGAGCAGTGGGCGCGTTCGGCGGCGTCCGGCGGCGATGGGAGGTCCGGGGTACCGCTCGTGGCGCGACCCTGGTCGACGACTACGCACACCATCCCACCGAGATCGAAGCGACGATCGCCGCGGCCCGGAGCGACGGGGCGTCGCGCCTGGTCGCCGTATTCCAGCCCCACCGCTACAGCCGGACCGAAGCGATGTGGCGTCCGCTTGGAGAGAGCCTGGCCGGCGCGGATCTCGTGGTGATCACCGATGTCTACGCGGCCGGCGAGGGACCCGTTCCGGGCGTCACCGGCAAGCTCCTCGTCGACGCCCTGGCCGAGGCCGCACCGGGGAAGCGCACCGTGTACCTCCCGCACCGGGCGGACGTGGCGCCATTCCTGGCTCGCGAGCTGCGCGAGGGAGACCTGGTGCTCACGCTGGGGGCGGGGGACGTGACGATGGTCGGGGACGAGACGCTGGCGCTGCTGGAAGGGGTTTCGGGACGTGGCTGACCCTGAAGCGCTCCACCGAGCGGAAGCGATCCTGCGCCGCCAGGCGGGCGACCGGGTGCGCACACGGTTCCCGATCGGCCCTCTGACGTCATTCCGCCTGGGTGGCCCGGCGGCGCTGTACCTGGAGGCGGAATCCCAGGAGGACCTCGACGCGGCGGCGGCCGCCGTGCGACAGAGCGGGATGCCCTTCCTGGTCATCGGCAAGGGTTCCAACATGCTGGTGTCGGACGCGGGGTTTCCCGGGCTGGTGCTCCGCCTCGGGCGGGCCTTCCGGTGGGCGGCCAGGGATGGGGAGAGCCTGTCCGCCGGTGGAGCGATGCCGCTTCCCGCGCTGGCCGGGGTGGCCCTCTCGCACGGCCTGGCCGGACTGGAGTTCGGCGTGGCCATCCCTGCGTCGCTGGGGGGATCGGTGCGGATGAACGCCGGGGCCCACGGCCACTCGCTCGACGAGGTGATCGACACCGTGGAGGTGTTTCGCATCGCCGATGGCCGGCTCGAGGTCGTCGCCGCACCGGACGCCGGGTTCGCTTACCGCAGCTCGGAGCTGCCAGAACCCGCGGTGATCGTGGGGGCCACTCTTCGTTTGCGCTCCGGTGATCCGGATGACATCCGCCACGAGATGGAGCAGGCTCGGGAGTGGCGACGGGCTACCCAGCCCCTGGCCGAGCCGAACTGCGGCAGCGTGTTCAAGAACCCTCCCGGAGACCACGCCGCGAGGCTCATCGAGTCGGTCGGAGGCAAGTCGTTCTCGGTCGGCGCCGCCCGCGTGTCCGAGAAGCACGCGAACTTCATCGTCGCCGGGGCGGGCGCGACGGCCGCCGACGTCGTGCGCCTGATCGAGACGCTCCGCGACCGCGTGCACGAGCGACACGGCGTGCTCCTCGAGCCGGAGGTGCACGTGGTCGGAACCGGCGCGTGAACGAGCGACGCGCGCCGCGCGCACGAGGCGCGGCGGCGGTCGCCTTCGCCGTCGTCGTGCTCGGGCTGCTCGCGTACCTCGTGCTCGCGTCGCCGATCTTCCAGGTCTCGACGATCCAGGTGCTGGGGAACCGCCGGCTCTCCGACGCGTCGATCCGCCGGATGACCGGCGCGACGGTCGGCGACAGCCTCGTGCTCGCGCCGATCGACGACATCGAGTCGTCGGTGGAGTCGTC
>DASZKM010000272.1:0-15414 GCA_035947055.1 Actinomycetota bacterium | reverse complement strand
GAGAAACAGCGGCAGGAGGACGGCGACTCGAACGGGGAGGATAAGCACGAGCGCATCAACAGGGAGCTGATCGAGCTCCTGAATGAGCTGCGCGTAGCCCTTCCCGGGGTCCAGGTCCTTTTCGCGTTCTTGCTGACGGTCCCGTTCAGCCAGCGGTTCTCCTCGCTGACCGGTCTCCAGCGCGGCGTGTACTTCGGGACGGTGCTCGCCACTGCGCTGGCTTCGATGTTCCTCATCGCTCCTTCCTCATACCACCGGCTCCGGTGGCGGCAGCACGACAAGGAACGGATGCTGGTCACGTCGAACCGGCTGTCGATCGCGGGAACTGTCTTCCTGGCGGTCTCGATCGCCGCGGCGGTGTTCCTGATCTCGGACGTGTTGTTCGGCGTCGGGGCAGCCGCGGTGGCCGGCGGCGTGATGGCCGGGATCATCGCGTGGTTCTGGTTCGGTCTCCCTCTGGTCCGAGGGATGCGGGACAACCGGTCCTGAGCGGACCGGTCAGGCGGCCACCCGCCGCCAGGCACCGATGGCCTCATCGATGTCCGCGGCCGAGATGTCGAGATGCGTCAGCATGCGAACCCGGCCCGCGACGATCGTGGCCAGCACGCCTTCCGCTTTCAGCCGGTCCACGGCCTCGACCGCCGTCAAGCCGAGCGGTGATGGATCGGCGAACACGATGTTCGTCTCGACGGCTTCGGGGTCAAGGGAACCGGGAACCGCGTCAGCCAGTCCCTCGGCCAGCCGGCGAGCGTTGGCATGGTCTTGTGCGAGACGCCCCGGGCCATCCTCCAGGGCGACCAGACCGCACGCCGCGAGGACACCGGCCTGACGCCACCCCCCTCCCAGCTGGATCCGTACCCGCCGGGCCTCTTCGATGAACGATGCCGGTCCGCACAGCACCGAGCCCACCGGGGCGCCCAGGCCCTTCGACAGCGCGAACATCAGGGCATCGGCCTCCCCCGCGAACTCCGCCACGTCGACCCCTGACGCAGCGGCGGCGTTGAAGATCCGGGCGCCGTCGAGATACACGGGGACGCCGGCTTCCTGGGCGGCCTTGCGGATCCCCCGGGCGGCCTCGAGCGACAGCACCCGTCCCCCGCCGACCTGGTGGGTGTTCTCCACGCACACCAGGTCGACCACCCGGGTCCGATACGGGTCGGTGCGCAGCGCCTCCGCCACCTGGTCGGGGGTCATCAACCCCCCGTCGGCCACGACCGGCCGGTAGGTCACACCGGAGAGCGTGGCCGCGCTGATCTTCTCCACGGTGATCACGTGCGCCGTGGCTTCGGCAACGGCTTCGTGGCCGGCACGGACGAGGACACGAAGAGCGATCTGGTTGGCCATGGTTCCCGATGCCACGAACAGCGCGGCTTCCTTGCCGGTGAGCCCGGCGGCCCGTTCTTGCAGACGGTTCACGGTGGGGTCGTCGCCGAACCAGTCGTCTCCGACGTCGGCCTCGGCCATGGCTCGGCGCATGCGCTCGCTCGGGCGCGTGACGGTGTCGGAACGAAGATCGATCACGGACGGGGAGTGTAGCGCGGTGTTACAGGACGGCCGACAGCACGTCCACACCCGCCGCGTCCAGCGCCGGGATCAACCTGGCCGCGAACGGGTGCTGATCTGGCTCCAGATCCCGCGGGTTGGGGAACTGCAGGAACGCCGAGCCCCGAGCGACCTCCACGCGGGGGTCGCCGAACCGAGCGACGGTCTCCTCAGCCAGGTCCGCCTGTGCGGCGGGCACCTCGACCTGGATGGGGAGCCCGGGGCCGGTCTCGGGGCCCGCCGACCGCTGCGCGGCGAGGACGTCGGCCGCCGCGGTCGAGCTGGTCACGTCGGTGCCCGACTCCTCCGCCGGCGGATAGATCAGCGAGTTGGCCAGGAAGAACGCCGGCCCTTCGGTGTAGGCCCGGAAGTTCGGCTCGCCGGAGAACAGGATCACGCGGCCTTGGCCCAGCTTCTCCTCCACCAGCCCCGCGGATCCCTTCAGCGGCCCGTGTCCGGCCGCGTAGCCCGACAGCCAGAAGTCCGGCTCCGATTCTGGGTAGCGCACCGGGTTGATTCCGGTGGTGGACAGCGAGAGCTTCCGGTCGCCCCGGTTGAACCAGTACGCGAAGTCCGGCGCCCCGAGCGTCACCGGCGACCCGGCGTCTATCTCGACCCGGAACAAGGATCCGGGCAGCACCGAGCCGGACAGGCTGCTCTGGCTAGCCGAGGTGAAGCCGTTGGAGATCGCGAACGGCGTCCCCCCGCTGCTCCCTCGAGCCGTTCCGACGTAGACCCCACCGCCCTCGATCCAGGCCTTCAGCTGGCGCGCCCCGGTGGAGAGATCCGTGGTCGACACGCCGGGGACGATCAGGACGTCGAAGCCCTGCAGGGTCAGGCGCCCCGCGGCGATGTCGGCGCCGGTAACCGCGGTCCATGGGATGTCCCACACCTGGTCCAGCGTGTAGCGGAGATGTCCCAGCGACTCCCCGGCCCCCGGCGGTGCGTAGACCGCCACCTTCTGATCAGGCACCGGCGCGGTGTCGGGGACGCGCCTGGAATGCGACCGCACCGTCACGCCGAACCGCTCCGCCAGAACCGTGACGGTGTGCCGGATCTCGGGGTCCTGCTCGACGACGAACGCGCCCGCCGGCAGGGTGTCCGTCGCGGTCTCCACACGGCCGATCTGCACGTCCTCTCGCTCAAGCGCCATGGCCAGCGCCACGTCCCTGGCCGTATCACCCGGGAACCACAGGTGTGAACCGCTTCCCTGCCACTCGAGGCCGCCTGCGGGGGCGGTGGTGACTCGCCGGGCTGGCAGGTCCAGCGCCTTGCCGGAGAACCACGCGTCGATGTTCATGAGCAGGGGGTTCGACCACGACGCGGTGTCGTAGAAATACACCAGAGAGCCGTATGGGTCCTCGCCCAGGATGGCCTGGATCCACCGCTTCTGCGGCTGCGCCATGGGGATCCAGTACGTGCCCGACGGAAGGGTCCCTCTCTTCGGGGCCCGACCATAGGCTTGCAGGTCCCCTACCAGCGACTCGTCACGGAGCCGGTACACCTCCACGCCCATCCGCATCAGCCGGTCCAGCAGGTGGTTCACCTCGGCCTCACCGCGCTCGGCCCCGATGAAGTAGTGCCGGATCTTGAGGTTGGGAACCTGGTGCACGAGTTCGTTCCCGGGCGCGTTGATCTCGTTCGGCTCGAGCAGCCCCTGCCTGCCCTGCTCGATGGCGGTCTGGTGAGCCTCGTAGTACTGGCGCAGGATCTCGTCCTTGTTCGCCGCGGCCGTCCGGAGCGACGTCCAGCCCGCGACGAACTGCTCGAGCTGCCGGATGTGGTCCGGATCCGCTACGCCCTTCTCGAAGGTCATGCCCGCCGCGGTGAACGCGGTGCTGGGAACGGAGTCCCCGTACACCATGGCGAAGAGGTCATACGTGTTGTAGTTGAAATAGTCCCAGTTGAGCGGGTCGTTGTTGCGCCGCCGGTCGAACTCCGTCTGCATGGCGAACCCGTACAGGTCGTTGATCCAATGCATGCTCTCGTCGCTGATCTCGTGGTGGATGGGGTCGTCGTTCGGCGGGAAGAAGAAGTTCTCCAGAGCCTGCTCGTGGGCATCGATGAACAGCACCGGCGGATACTTCGACAGCAGGTCGAGCTGACCGTCGATCTCGGGCTGGGTCCGGGCGAACCAGTCCCGGTTCATGTCGAACCCGTAGCTGTTTTGCCGAGAGAACGTGTTTCGTCCATCTGGGTTCTGGGTGGTGATGACCCCGACTACCAGCTCGTTCAGCATGTCCGTCACATCGCAGTCCTGCCGGGCGGCGAGCTCATACAGGATCTGAACGGCCGCATCGGCCCCGGACGTCTCGTTGCCGTGCACGTTCCCCGAGTACCACACGATGGCGGGGGTCCGGTCCGCGATCGCCATCGCCTTGACCTCTTCGGTCCGCCGTGGGTCCCGGAGCCGTTGCTGCTCTGCAGCCAGCTCGTCCACACGGGCCAGGTTCTCCTCGGTGGCCACCAGCGAGTAGTACAGGGGGAACCCGCCCCACGACGTGGCGTACTGCTTGGTGAGGACCCGGTCGCTCTGGTCATCCACCATCTGGACGTAACGGTTCAGCTCCAGGGTGGTGGCCCGCCGGTACGGGAATCCCGGGATGCCCACGGTCGGGGACGTCACCGATGCGTCGTAGGTCGGAGAGGGAGCGCAGTCCTGGGCCGGCACGGCAGGGGCCGTCAGGACGGCGGCCAGCAGGGCAGCCGGAACGGCTCGGGCGAGATGCATCAGAGACAGATACGACGCCGGGAGGCCGATTCCCTGCCTAGTGACGCTCCTATCGGGCGCCCCTGCTTAGCCCGAGGCCTCTTCCTCCTCCATGGCCAGGTACTCGTCGAGCACGTCCACGGTCAGACGGCGTCGGCACGCCGGACAATCGTAGAGAGTCGGACCCTCGTCGGCCCCCGGCTCCACCGGCAGGGGGACGATGTCGTCACCGCAGAACGGACAGCGGACCGTGGCCATTTCGCGAAGATTACCCGGGGCGGCCGGCACCGGCCACGTGGCCGAACCGCTCGCGGAACTCCCCGGGCTCCATCCCCGCCGCATCCGCGATGGAGGTGAGCTTGGCCTCGTTCTCCAGGTCTTCGCGCGTCAGCCGGATCATGTACTTGGTCGCCACCTGGTAGGTGCTGCTCTCCACGTTGACCTCCCGGACCCGGACGCGCCCGGTCTCCGGATCCGTGAACGACCCGAACGGCAGGGGCACCACGTGCTCCTCCTGGATCGTGATCATGGCCCCCCGGTCGTTGCCCCCGCCGTCGAACAGCTCCCGCAGGTAGCCGACCGCTCCGTACCCCAGGTCCCTCGTGTACTCGAGGTCGAACGGAATGGGCGGGGCGCACCGGAGCTCGTAGCCGATGTTCTTGCCCTCCACGGTCACCTTCTGCCCGCGCGACCGAAATCGCTCCTTCAGCAGCCCGATCAGGACCCGGTCCAGCTCCAGCTCAGCCAGGCGGATATGGCCGTGCTCGTCCCGCTCCACCTGGGGCATGGCCCGGGCCAGGTCCTCTTCGGACAATCGAAGTGCGATGCCCTCCGACAGGATGGCCACCCCGAACGGGCGGCCGTGGGTGATCCGCTTGAGCATCGACGTCTCCAGGATGTCCACCAGGTGCTCGAGGCGGATCGGGGCGTCCCTGGGGAACTCCTCCGCGATGATGACCAGCGTCGCTCCTGCGGCCTTGCCGATCCTCAGGGCGAGGTGCCCGGCCGACCTTCCCATGGCCACGACCACGTACCACCGCTGTGTGGTCATCGCGTCGGTCATGAGGTTGTTGACGATCTCCACGCCGACGTGGCGGGCGGTCTGGAACCCGAACGTCGACATCCCCCCGGGGAGGGGAAGGTCGTTATCGATGGTCTTGGGAACGTGGGCCACTCGGATGGACCCATCCGCCGCTTCGGCCAATCGCTGAGCGGAGAACGCCGTGTCGTCGCCGCCGATGGTCACCAGGGCATCGAGGTTCAGCTCCGAGAGAGCCTTCAGGCAGTTGGTCAACCGCCAATCGGGATCGGAGGCTCCGTCGTCCACCAGCGTCGGGTTGGCCCGCGAGGTCCCCAGGATCGAGCCGCCCAGCACGTGGATCCGCGACACGTCGGTGATCTCCAGGGGTTGGACCTCGTCGGTGGAGCCCTCGATCAGGTGCTCGAAGCCACGGCGGATCCCGATGACCTCCCAGCCGGAGTTGATGGCCTCGATGGTCGCCGCGGCGATGACCGAGTTGATCCCGGGCGCGGGACCGCCTCCGCAGAGGATCCCGACGCGTATGCGGTCCCCGGCCATGGCGGCATTCTAGGTGCGGGTCACGGCAGCGCTGGCCTTGCGGCATTCCAGAACCGGACCCTTTCTGTCCGATTCATTGAGCCATGGACCGATCACGCCTGCGATGGCTGCTGGGCGCGACCGCCGTGCTCCTGCTGGTGCGGTCCCCCGCCGGGGCGCAGGAGACGCTCGAGGAGGCTCAGGAACGACTGGACCATGCCCGGGCCGAGGTCGAGGCCCTGGAACCCGGTGTGGAAGCGCTCAGCCGCCGGTACGCAGAGCTGCAACACGTCGCGGACGAAGCCGCCGCTGCCCTGGTCGACGCGTACCTGGCGCAGACCGATGTCGAGGCTCGCGTGGCCGCGGCCCGCTCGCTGCTGAACGAACGGGCCGATGCCGTGTACAGGGCCGGGCCCGCGGCGTTCGTGGACGTCCTCCTCGGCTCGGAGAGCCTGGGCGACATGGTTGTCCGTCAGGAGATGATCCAGGGTGCCCTGACTCAGGGTGTCGGGGACGCGGCGGAAGCGATGGCCGAGCGACAGGACATCCTCGTGCTCCGTGGCCAGATCGAGGAGCGTCGCCGGGAGCTGGCCGAACGGCAGCAAGAACTGGCCGAGCTCCGAACGATCATGGAGATCCGGCTGGCCGAAGCGCGGGCCAAGGCCGACGCGGCCGAGGAAGACCTCGAGGCGCTCGAGCGGCAGCTGTTCGGCGCTGCCAGTCTGGAAGGCCGGTACCTGGAGCTGATCCAGGCCGACGGGGAGCTCGGCGGGCTCCTCCAGCTCCTGGGTCCGGATGGCGGCCGAGGCTGCGAGATCCCGCCTGCCCTGGAAGCCACGGGCCGGACGTTTTCCGGCGAGGCCTCGTTCTACGGCGAGGAGTTCGCCGGCAACCCCACGGCGATCGGCCACATCTTCAACCCGGCGCTGTTCACGGCCGCCCATCGGACGTTGCCGCTCCCCTCGTTCCTCCACGTCCAGTACGGCCAGCGATGCGCCACGGTCCTGCTGAACGACCGCGGTCCCTACGTCGATGGCCGCATCCTGGACCTGGCCGAGGGACCGGCCATGTACCTGGGCCTGCCGGGGGTCGGCATCATCCACGCCGAGATCCTGGCCCCCGTCCAGCCCGTGCCCGTGGTGCGGGCCGAGGGCGAGTAGCGCCTCGCTCCTCCGCCCGGCCGAACGGTAGCCTCTCCGCGATGGCCATCCTCTCGATCGACGCGGGGACCACTGGCGTCACCGTTCTGCTGGTGGACGAGCGAGCGTCGGTCCGGGCCAAGGGGTATCGGGAGTTCCCCCAGCACTTCCCCCGGCCGGGTTGGGTCGAGCACGACCCCGAGGACTGGTGGACGGCCACGCTCGACGCGGCGGGAGAAGCACTGAACGCCGCGGACCTGAAGCCCGGGGACGTGACCGCGGTGGGCATCACCAACCAGCGGGAGACCACGGTCCTGTGGGGTCGTCGCACGCTGCAGCCCATCCACCCCGCGATCGTGTGGCAGGACCGGCGATCCGCCCCGTTGTGCGAGGAGCTGAAGAGCGAGGGATGGGACGAGCGAGCCAAGGAGCGGACCGGGCTGGTGATTGACCCCTACTTCTCCGGCACGAAGCTCTCGTGGCTCCTGCAGAACGTGGATGGCGCGGCAGATGCCGCGGCTTCCGGAACGCTGGCCTTCGGCACGGTGGACACCTACCTGGTGGCCCGGCTGACCGGCGGCGCCGTGCACGTCACCGACCACACCAACGCGTCACGCACCCTGCTGTTCGACATCCACAAGCTGGACTGGGAGCCGGAGCTCCTGGCCCGGCTCGATATCCCCGCAGCGATCCTGCCCGAGGTTCTTCCGTCCAGCGGCACCTTCGGGACCACGGATCCCGACCGGTTCTTGGGCATCCGGGTTCCCATCGCCGGGATCGCCGGCGACCAGCAAGCTGCGCTGGCCGGCCAGGCCTGCTTCGAGCCGGGCGACGCCAAGAACACGTACGGGACCGGATCGTTCGTCCTCCTCAACACGGGCACGGACGCGCCTTCGGCTCCGGGGCTCCTGACCACCATCGCGTACTCCGACCGCGAGGGCGTGCGCTACGCGCTGGAAGGATCGATCTTCATCACCGGGGCGGCGATCCAGTGGCTGCGGGACGGGCTCCGGCTCATCGAAACGTCCGCCGAGGCGGGTCCGCTGGCGGCGTCGGTCCCCGATACCGGAGGCGTGTACTTCGTCCCGGCGTTGGTGGGACTGGGCGCGCCATGGTGGGACCCCTACGCCCGCGGAACCATCGTGGGCATCACCCGGGGGACCACCCGAGCGCACCTGGTGCGGGCCGCCGTCGAGGCCATGGCGTTCCAGACGCGGGACGTGGTGGAGGCCATGGTTCGGGAGGCCGGCATCTCCCCTACCGTCCTCAAGGCGGACGGGGGCGCCAGCGCCATGGACGTGCTGCTTCAGCTACAGGCCGACCTGCTGGGCGTTCCGGTTCGCCGTCCCGTAGTGCAGGAGACCACCGCGCTGGGCGCCGCGTTCCTGGCCGGCTTGGCCACGGGCGTGTGGCGAACGAAAGAGGAAGCCGCGTCGGCGTGGTCGCTGGACCGCGAGTTCAGCCCTGGCGATCGCCAGGAGGCGGACCGCCGCTACGCCGGCTGGCGACGGGCGGTGGAGCGCTCGCGGGGCTGGGAGCATCCGGCCGGCTGAGCTGAGCCTTCACCCGGGCCGCGTACTCGTCCACGTACTCCTGCCCGGTGAGCATCATGATCTCGTACATGATCTCGTCGGTCACCGATCGGAGCGCGAACCGATCCTTGGGACGATCGTAGTACCGTTCGAACGTCAGCGGCTTGCCGAACTCCACCGTGGGCCTGCCGGTTGGACGGGGAACCTTCGCATCGAGCGGCATGATCTCGGGCGTGCCGCCGATGGCCACGGGGATCACCGGGACCTGCGCTTCCAGTGCCATCCTGGCCACGCCCGTCTTGCCCCGGTAGAGGCGGCCGTCGGGACTCCGGGTCCCCTCCGGGTAGATGCCCACCACCTTGCCCTCCTTCAGGGCCCGGATCCCGGCCAGGATGGCGGCCTCGCTGGCGGAGCCGCCCTCCCGGCGAACGGGGATGACGCCGACGGACTTCATGAACCACCGGGTCCGCCACGAGTCGAAATAGTCCGCCTTCCCCAGGAACACCACGGTGCGAGGACACATCAGCGGCATGAACAAGCTGTCCACGAACGAAAGATGGTTGGCGGCCAGGATGACGCCCCCCGTTCGGGGGATGTTCTCCCGGCCCTTGACCTTGGGCCGCCAGACAGCGCGAAGCATCGGCCCCAGGAACACGTATTTCATCGATTCGTAGAACATGGATTCGCTCCCAGGCGGATGTCCCGATCCGCCCTCTCACCCTATTAGACTCCCCCGACGAGGAGCAAGATACCCTTATCGGGAGGAATTGGACCTGCTCGCTCTGGGTACGTTAGAGATCAGCTTCATCGCCTTCGTGTCAACGATGACCGCGCTGGCGGGGCTGTTCGCGCTGTACGTGGTGATACAGGTGTTCCGGAACCCGTCCCGCAGGCATCGTGGGGACGTGTCCAGCCCGCGATGAAAGGAACCCCGTGGCGGAGAAGAAGACCAAGACTGTCCTCCTCGTAGAGGACGACGAATCGGTTCGCCAGCTCGTCAAGGCAACGCTGGCCATGAGCGAGTACGAGGTCATCGAGGCGAAGGACGGGTTGGAGGGACTGCTGCTGATGGAGATGCACAAGCCCGACGCGGTGGTCCTCGACCTGATGATGCCGGATGTCGGCGGAGAACGGATGCTGGCCCAGCTCCGTGCCACACCCGAGACCAAGCGGACGCCCGTGGTGATCATCACCGGGAAGCCCGAGGTGGCGCCGGAAGTCATCGGCCTCGTCGGCAAGGAGAACTTCTTCCCCAAGCCGTTCGACCCCGACGCCGTCATGGAGCGCCTCCAGGCTCTGCTCACGTGAACGCGCCGGTCGTTCCCGGCGCCGAGGGATTCGCATTCGAAGGCGGGCCATCCGGCGTGCTCTTGCTGCACGGCTTCACCGGGAACCCGTCGAGTCTTCGTCCGATGGGCGAATGGCTGAACCAACGCGGGCACTCGATCGCCTGCCCCCGCTATCCGGGGCACGGCACCCTGTGGCGAGAGCTGGGGAAGACGAGATGGCAGCAGTGGGTGGCCGAGGCGGACGCCGCTCTGGGCGACCTGCTGGGGCGATGCCGGTCGGTGATCGCATTCGGGCTCTCCGTCGGCGGAGCCATGGCCCTGCACCTGGCGGCCCGATACCCCCACGAGCTGCAAGCCGTGGCGGTGTGCAACGGCTTCGTCCGGGACCGCCGCATCCTGGTGGCGCCGTACCTCTGGCCGGTGATTCCCCCGCGGAAGGGGATCGGGAACGACATCAGCAAGGCGGCCCAGAACGAGCTGCCCTACGAACGGATCCCGGCCCGGGCCATCGCGGAGCTGGCCAAGTTCCTGCGGCTGGTTCGCAAGGAGCTGCCGACCGTTCGCCAACCGCTGGTCGTGTTCAATTCCTCGCAGGACCACGTGGTGCCGAAGGGAACGGCCAGATGGCTCATGGCCCGCGTGGCCTCGGAGATGAAGGAGCTCATCGACCTGCCGAAGTCGTACCACGTGGCCACGCTCGACCACGACGCGGAGATCATCTACCGCAGAACGCACGAGCTGGCGGAAGCGGCGCTCACGACACCGCGCCCCCGCTGAGTCAGTCCACCGACAGGTCGGCCACGACGGGCAGGTGGTCCGAGAGGTCGGCGAATCGCTCGCCGCCGGTCCAGGCGCGCTCCGGCGTGACGCCCTCCGAGACGAACAGGTAGTCGATGCGGGTCGTCGGGGCCCGGGACGGAAACGTGGCCTCACCGCCGTCTTTCAGCACGTCCCACAGACGGCCGGCGATCCAGGTCACGGCGGGACCGTCCGGGCCCTCGTTCAGATCGCCGCCCACGAGCACCGCGTCGTGCCCGGCCAAGACGTCCGTGAGCTCCCGGACGTGTTCCGTGCGCTCCTTCGCGGAGAGGCCGAGATGGACCGCTCCGACCGATAGACGTCGTCCGGCCCGGCCCACGGCAGCCAGCACGATCCCCCGAAGGCGGTTCCCGCCCGCCCGGGGGAAGCGGATCACCTGCCGACCAACGATCCGCCAGGGCGCGCGAACCAGGACCGCATTTCGGATCCGCCGGAAGCCGCGGAGCCCGGTGGCCGGTCGCATCGCCACACGCCTGGAGAACCGGCGGAGCCGAATCCCGAACCATCCCGTCTCGTTGACGATCAGAACGTCGGGCTCTTCCGCCGCTGCGGCATCGGCCATTCGAGAGGCGCCCGCCCGGAAGCCGTGCACGTTCCACACCATGACCCGCAGCCGCATCGAGCGAGCGTAGCCCGGTAGGATGCCCGCCGTGCCTCCCGAGCGCTTTCGGGCCAAGGTCGATGGGCCGGGCGGGGCCGGCGGCCACTACATCACGCTCGGTCCGCGGCTCGCGTCGCGGTTCGGGCGCAAGGCCCGGATCCCGGTTCGTGGGACCGTCAACGGAGAGCCGTTCCGCAGCTCGATCTTCCCCCGTGGCGACGGATCCTTCTACATGGTCCTCAATCAGGACCTCCGAGACGCGGCCCGGATCAAGGGCGGCGAGACGGTCACGCTGGCCATCGAGGTGGATCGGGAGCCGCGGTCGGTCAAACCACCGGATGATCTGGCCAAGGCCCTGTCCCGCAACCCGCTGGCCAACGAGGCCTGGGAGCGCTTCCCGTACTCACATCGCAAGGAGTACGTGGACTGGATCACCGAGGCCAAGAAGCCCGAGACCAGGGAACGGCGGCTGAAGAAGGCGATCGAGATGATCGCTTCGGGCAAGCCGCAGCGCTAGCTGGAGATCACCGTCCCGGCTTCGCCGCGCAGAGCCTCCGGCGCGTCGTCGAGTGAGGCGATCACCGCTTGCTCGCCGCCGGCGCGAATGAACTCCACCGCGGCTTCGACCTTCGGCCCCATCGACCCGGCAGGGAACGTGCCCGCTTCGAGCATCCGGGCCGCGTCAGCGACGGCCAGCCGGTCGATCAATCGCTGATCGGGCGTTCCGTACCGCTCATACACACCTTCCACGTCCGTGCACATCAGCAGCACACCCGCCCCGACGTCGCGGGCCAGGATGGCGGAGGCCAGGTCCTTGTCCACGACCGCCTCCACGCCCACCAGGCGAGGACCTTCCTCGATCACCGGAACGCCGCCGCCACCTCCGCCGATGACCACCACGCCGGCCTCGGCCAGCTGTCGGATCACCGGTCCCTCGACGATCGAGTACGGCC
The DNA here is from genome assembly GCA_035947055.1 of Actinomycetota bacterium. Lineage (GTDB taxonomy): Bacteria > Actinomycetota > UBA4738 > UBA4738 > CALAEC01 > DASZKM01. The sequence continues at coordinate 3,271 of DASZKM010000272.1, read as the reverse complement.
TCGGTGAGGGCACCACCCGCCGCCACGGTCCCTCGGGAGTGGGCGCCACCCGCCAACCGCGATCCGCGGCCAGCCGTTTGGCTTCCTGCTCGTCGTAGTGGGGACCGATCGGCTTGGTGGGATCGCCGAACGCCGGGTCGTCGGGCCGCACCCGGGTGAACGTGATCACGGCCGCTACCGGCCGTTCCATCCCCCGCTCGAAGAACACGTCACCGATCGTCACCTGGAGGAGGTAGCCGATCTGCCCCTGGCTCTCAGCCCCGCACACGTCGAGCGGCATCGGATGGACCCATTCCCGGGCGGCCTCGTTCTGCAAGAGGATCCGGCCCACCTGCGGCCCGTTCCCATGAGTTACGACGACCTCCCAGCCCTCGGCGGCCACGTCCGCCACCCGCTCGGCCGCCATCCGGGCGTTCTTCCGCATCACCTCGGCGGAGTCCTCGTCCCCGCGCCGAAGGAGCGCGTTCCCGCCGAGCGCCATCACCACGCGAGGCACGTCAGCCTCCCAGGCGCTCCTGGAGGATCGAGGCCAGGGTCGGGTAGCCCTGTTCCTCCTCCAGCTCGTATCGGACCCGGACCGACGGCTTCGAGATGCGGGCCGCCTTCGACAGGTCCACGGGTGTGGCGATCAACACCACGTCGCAGGGCACCGCATCGATCGTCTGCTCCAGCTCTGCCAGCTGCCGCGGTGAGTACCCCATGGCGGGAAGGAGGGGCCCGATCGGATAGCGATCGAACGCCTCGCGGAGCGAGCCGACCACCCAGGGACGGGGATCGACCAGGGAACCGGCGCCGTGCGCCCGGGCGGCCACCACGCCGGCGCCGTAGGCCATCTCGCCGTGCGTCAGCGTGGGGCCGTCCTCGATCACCAAGACGCGCTTGCCCCGAACGGCATCGGGGTCGTCGACCGTGACCGGACTGCGGGCTCGGATGACGACCGCGGCCGGATTCAGCCGGTGGATCGACGCTTCGACCTGCTCAACCGCTCCCAGGTCGGCGGTGTCGGTCTTGTTCACCACGACCACGTCCGCCATCCGGGCGTTCGCCTCCCCGGGGTGGTACGAGGTCTCGTGTCCGGCGCGGTGCGGGTCGGCAACCACGATGTGCACGGTGGGACGGAAGAACGGCAGGTCGTTGTTCCCGCCGTCCCACACCACGACGTCGGCTTCGGCCTGCGCGGCCTTCAGGATCTCCTCGTAGTCGACGCCGCCGTACACCACCGTTCCGCTGGCCAGGTGGGCCTCGTACTCCTCACGCTCCTCAACCGTGGCGTTCGCCTCCTCCAGGTCCTCGTAGGAGGCGAACCGTTGGAACCGCTGGGCAACGATGTCGCCGTAGGCCATCGGGTGACGGACCACGACCGGCACCCGCCCCTCGTCCTTCAGGGCCCGAACCACGGCCCGGGTCGTCTGGCTCTTGCCCGCGCCCGTGCGAACCGCGCACACCGCGACGACCGGCTTGGTGGAGTCGAGCATGGTGGCCGACGGACCCAGCAGCACGAAGCTCGCGCCCGCCGCCAGGGCCTCGCTGCCCCGGTGCATCACGTGAAGGTGGGAGACGTCGGAGTAGGCGAACACCACCTCGTCGACCCCCAGCTCTCGGACCAGCCGGGTGAGGTCTTCCTCGGGATGGATGGGGATCCCCTCCGGATACCGGGAGCCGGCCAGCTCGGCCGGGTACCGGCGGTCCTCGATGCCGGGGATCTGGGTGGCCGTGAACGCCACGACCTCGGTCTGCGGGTCGTCGCGGTAGACCACGTTGAAGTTGTGGAAGTCGCGCCCGGCGGCGCCCATGATCAGGACCTTCCGCATCCGTGCTCCTCGTCGTTGAGGGTTCACAGTCGCCCGGCCCCTGCCGGATGCTCCGCGGGCGTACCCAGGATATCGGTCAGGAAGGCGTTACCGGTGGAGCCGTGGGTTGGGTCCGGGCCACCGCGGGGAGCACTCGCTCGGCGATCAGCGCCCGGCGGTCGGGGGGGCCGGCCAGCACCATCACGGCCCAGGTGGCCCCGGCGGCGGCCAGACCCTCGAGGAAGGCGATGAGCTCGTCGACCGATCCGGTCCAGTCGGCCTCGCCGATCCCCCGCTCCCGGCGCCGTTCCGCGAGGACGCGGGTCTCGGCGTCATCCGTGCCCACCAGGGTGACCCCGGCCCATGACGCCTCCACGGCCCGGTCGCCCGCGGCCGCCCGGAGGATGTCGACCTTCCGGGAGAACTCTTCTCCCTCGAGGCCCCATCCGTTCCACCCCTCCGCCAGCCGGCCGGCCATGGCCACCACCTCGTCGGCCTGGGCCCCGATCCACACGGGCGGCCCGCCGGGGCTCGCCGGCGGCGGCTCGAGCGGCCCCGCCATCGGCGGGACCAACCGGCCGCCCGCGTACTGGTGGCCCGAGAACAGCGCCTTCACCGCTTCGACCGTCTCTTCCAGGTGCTCGCGGCGCTCCTTCCGGCCGAACATCGGGATGCCGTAGGCCTCGTGCTCCGGGCGGTCGATCGGATCGCCCGTCCCGATCCCCAGGACCATCCGTCCACCAGAAGCGGTGTCCAGCCACGCCGCGGTCTTGGCCAGCATCCCCGCGGGCCGCAGCGACGCCCGGGTGACCATGGTTCCGATCGCCACCCGCTGGGTGACGGCGGCCACGCCGGCCAGCGACGTGAACGCCTCGAGCGCGGGACGATCTCGCGGCGCGCCGGGCGGGAAGAAGTGGTCGAAGGCGAACACGCCGTCGTACCCCAGATGTTCCGAGTCCTGCGCGGCCCCCAGGACCTTGGCTGGGTCACCGGAGAACAGCGGAAGGATCAGGCCCAGACGCATCCGGCCACGTTAGCGACCTCCTGCTGGTGCTGCCGGGTTCGTGGGTGGGAGATCGAGGTCCAGGGCCAGGGCGGCGGCTCCGATGGCCCCGGCGTCGCCTCCCAGGGCGGCGGGAACCAGGGGAACCTCCGGACGGTGCTCCGGAGCCTCGACGGCGTTCGCGAACGCCTGCCGGGCCGGAGCGAGGAGCAGCTCGCCCTCCTCTGCGACCCCGCCCCCCACCACCACGATCTCCGGATCCAGGACGTTCACCAGACCGGCGATCCCTTCCCCCAGCCACCGGCCGACCTCTTCGAAGACCCCCACGGCCGCCACATCCCCTTCCCGAGCGGCCAGCGAGACATGGTGTCCGGTGACCGGACCGTCCCCCGCCACTCGGGCGATGGCCGACCCTGCCCTGAGCCGTGCCGCCGCTTGCCCCAGCCGGCCCAGAGCCCGTCCGCTGGCCATCTGCTCC
>DASZKM010000271.1:0-8700 GCA_035947055.1 Actinomycetota bacterium | reverse complement strand
GTCGTTCCGGCACAGATCGCCTTCCAACGGGGCACCGAGATCTGGTTGATGAACGCCGACGGCTCCAACCAGACGCCGCTGGTGACCACCGGATCGAATGCCGCGCCGAACTGGTCCCCCAACGGGGACGAGATCGCCTTCACATGCGTACAGGGTTTCGGTACCACGGACATCTGCGTGGTGGAAGTCGCGACCGGCGCCGTGACCAACCTGGCGCCCGGCGGGCGAGACGATGGCTACCCCGACTGGTCTCCGGACGGGCAGACGATCATCTTCAGCAGCAGGCCCAGCGGGGGCGGCGACGATGGCTTGTACACGATCGAGCCACAGGCGTTCCCACCCGCTCCCAGCCTGTTCTTCGACCAAGCTGGCACGGATGAGACGGATCCGGTGTGGTCCCCGGACGGGCTATGGGTCTCCTACGCGGGACAGACCGACCCGCTGGCATTGCCGGACATCTACGTCATCCACAGGGACCGCACGCCACCGTCCAGGGTGACGACCAGCGCCGAATGGGACGACCACCCGGACTGGGGTGTGGGACCCTAGGTGCGAGCCGAGGCCAGCTGCTTTCCGGCGTGGTACGACGAGCGGACCAGAGGGCCCGCTTCTACGTGGGAGAAGCCCATTTCCTTGCCAACGCGAGCGTGTTCCGCGAACTCCTCGGGCGTGACCCATCGATCTACGGGGAGGTGGTAGGTCGTGGGCTGGAGATATTGGCCGAGCGTCATGAGCTCCACACCGGCATCCCGCAGGTCTCTCAGTGATTCCGTGACTTCCTCGGGGCGCTCGCCCATCCCCAGGATGATGTTGGACTTCGTCACCTGGCCCGGGCGAACTCTCTTGGCCAGGCGGAGCACCTCCAGGGACCGGTCGTAGTCGAAGCCGGGCCGGATCCGCCGATGGAGCCGGCGGACCGTCTCCAGGTTGTGGGCGAACACGTCGGGCTCTGAGCCGATCACGGTGGCGACGGCGTCCGGATCCCCTCGGAAGTCGGGCGGCAGGACCTCCACGCCGCAGTCCGGAACGGCCTTCCTGACCTGACGCACCGCCTCGGCCCAGATGCCGGCCCCTCCGTCCGGCAGGTCGTCACGAGCCACACCCGTAAGGACCACGTACCGCAAGCCCATGGCCTCGACTGCCTCGGCGATACGCCGCGGCTCGTCGTGGTCGGCCGCGTCGGGCTTGGCCGTCTGGACGTCGCAGAACCCGCTCCGACGGGTGCACTTCTCGCCGAGGATCAGGAACGTGGCCTCCCGGTCCTCCCAGCACTCGAAGATGTTGGGGCAGCCGGCCTCCTCGCAGACGGTGTGGAGATCCAAGCCGCGCATGATGTTCTTGAGGTCGGCGTAGTTCGGACCGAACTGGGCCTTGACCTTCAGCCACTCCGGGCGGCGCCCGACCGGGTGGGCGGTCTGGGCGCATCCCACCGAGTGGGCCACGTGCGTATCGGCGATGGGGGCGTCGTGCCTGTTGCCACCGTGCCCGTTCCCGTTCCCGTTCGTCTGGACTATCGGTAGGTGCAGCCGCCGCTTGTGCGGATTCTTGTCGCGATTGGGCATCGAGAGAAAGTCTATTCTAGGAACGAGGAATCAAGGAGGGCCCGTATGTGGGATGGAAAACTCACACCGGGTATCGTCGTTTACTTCGCGTTCATGGGAGTGTTCCTCATCCTGGGTGTCCTCGCCGGGTTCAGCTTCGGAATCTATCTCCTGCCGCTACCACCAGCCATGGCCCTCGGGCTCCTTATTTGGAAGCGCCCAGCCCTCCTGGCGGGATCGCTGGCAGCTTACGTGACGTTCTTCTGGACCCTGATGTACACAACGTTCGTCGGCCGTTCCAGGCTCCCGTGGGTCATCCTGTTGCCGCTCGCGGTCGCCGGAGTGGCGGCACTGGTCGTGGCAGGGGTCCAGCGAGTGAGGCTGGGAGCGCCTCCGACAGAAGCTGTCATCAATTAGTCATCCACGTCTAATTGGTGATAGCTGTCAGGAAATCCTCATGTGACCGGACGCTAAAGCGCGGCGGGTGCGTGGCCTCGGAGATCGCGTCCTACTCAGAACGAGGCAAGATCTTTCATCGCCGCGTGGATCTTCTCCACATCCGGCATGTAGTAGTGCTCCAGCGGCGTTGAGAAGGGCATGGCCGGGATGTCGGGCCCGGCGACTCTGACCAGCGGCCCGTCGAGGTCGAACATCGTCTCCTCGGCGATCGTGGCGATGATCTCCGCGCCGGCTCCGTAGGTCCGGTTGTCCTCGTAGACCACCATGGCCTTGCCGGTCTTCCGAACCGAGTTGAGGATGGTCTCCCTGTCGAGCGGGGCGATGGTCCGTACATCGACCACCTCGACCGATGTTCCGTCTTCTTCCTCGAGCTTGGCCGCCGCCTCCAGGCATTGGTGCATCATCAAGCCGTACGCCACGCACGTCAGGTCGCTGCCCTCGCGCTTGACGTCGGCCGGGCCGATCGGCACCTCATACGCCTCGTCGGGGACCTCGCCCTTGATCATCCGGTAGCACTTCTTGTGCTCCAGGAAGAGGACCGGGTCCGGGTCCTTGATCGCCGCCCGGAGCATGCCCTTGGCGTCGTAGGGCGTGGACGGCAGGACCACCTTCAGCCCGGGGACGTGGCCGTAGAACGCCTCGATCGACTGCGAGTGGTACAGCGCGCCGTGCACGCCCCCGCCGTACGGAGCTCGGACCACCATCGGCACACCGAAGTCGCCGTTCGACCGGTACCGCAGCCGAGCGGCCTCGGAGACCAGCTGGTCGAAGGCGGGGTGGATGAAGTCCGCGAACTGGATCTCGGCGACGGGCAGGAGGCCGTGCAGGGCCATCCCGATGGCCACGCCGACGATCGAGGACTCGGCCAGGGGCGTGTCGACCACCCGCTTCTCGCCGAACTCGTCCATGAAGCCGGCGGTCGCTCGGAACACGCCGCCACGCGCTCCGACATCCTCGCCGAGCACCAGGACGCGGTCGTCGGCCTTCATCTCGTCCCACAGCGTGTCGTGGATCGTGGCGACCAGGTTCTTCTCGGTCATGTCAGCTGCCCTCCGCGAAGACGTGTCGGAGCGCGGACTCCGGTTCCGGGTCGGGGGCGTTCCACGCCTCGTCGGCAGCGGTGTCGACCTCGTCCTTGAGCTCCTTGCGCAGGGCCTCCATCTTGTCGTCGTCGATCAGGCCCGCCGTCTTCAGGTACTCGCCGAAGATGATCAGCGGGTCCTTCGCCTTGGCCTCCTCGACCTCCTCACGCGTGCGGTACGTCCGGTCGTCGTCGTCGGAGGTGTGGGGATGGAACCGATACGTCATGCACTCGATCATCGTGGGGCCTTCACCGGCACGGGCCCGGTCCACGGCGGTCTTCATGGCCTCGTAGCAGGCGAACACGTCGTTGCCGTCCACGGTGACCCCCGGGAACCCGTAGCCCTCGGCCCGGACCGACAGCTGCTCCACACCGGCCTGCTTCGACAGCGGAACCGAGATCGCGTACAGGTTGTTCTCACACACGAACACGATGGGAAGGTCGTGCACTCCCGCGAAGTTCAGGGCCTCGTGCCAGTCGCCCTCGCTGGTGCCCCCGTCGCCGAACCAGGACGCCACCACCGCATCCTCGCCGCGGTACTTCATGGCGTAGGCGATGCCCGAAGCGTGAGGCACCTGGGTGGCGATGGGGGAGGAGCCGGAGATGATGCCCAGCCTCCGTGATCCCCAGTGGGCGGGCATCTGGCGGCCACCCGACGACGGGTCGTCGGCCTTCCCGAACACCCCCAGGAACACATCCTTGGGGGTCATCCCGGCGACCATGCACACGGCCATGTCCCGGTAGTACGGGACGTAGATGTCCTTGCCCGGGACCAGCGGCCACGCCGTGCCGACCTGACACCCCTCGTGACCGGACACGGGAACCACGAACGGGGCCTTGCCCTGCCGGTTGAGCCGGAACTGAGCCTCGTCACACAGCCGTGACGACACCATGGTCCGGTACATCCGCAGGAGATCGTCCTCGGTGAGCCCGAGGGCGGAGTGCCGATCGCCCTTCTGAGCGGTCTTCTGCCCGGTCTTCTGCCTCACTCGCTGGGCCACCCAGGAACCTCCTCGTACGGCGGGGCCGGACCGGGCGATTCGGCCGGTCGGCCCGGTAAGTCTAGCGCTCAGGTCCTCACGGCCGCCTCTCAGGGCGGTTGGTCAGACGGAGGCTGCCCGACGGGAAGGCCCGGGCGCGAACGCCGCGGTGACCTCCGAGGGTGCGGGAGCCAGCTTCCTGGCGAAGACGTCCTCGAACCGGCGGGCCACGATCGGTCGCATCTCGTCGACCGTGATCTCCTTACCGGCCAGCTGACTGAGCGAGGTCACCGTGCGGTCCTCGAGGCCGCAGGGAACGATGGCCCCGAACCAGGAAAGGTCCGTGGTGCAGTTCAGCGCGAACCCATGCAGGGTGACGCCCCGGCTGACCCGCACCCCGATAGCGCCCACCTTCGCCTCGCTCGCCCACACGCCGGTGAACCGCTCGGACCGGCCGACCTCGATGCCCACGTCCGAGGCGGCCCGGATCAGAACCTCCTCGACCTTGCGTAGGTAGGCGATGACGTCCGGCGCGGCGCCCAGATCGACGATGGGATATCCGACCAGCTGGCCGGGCCCATGGAACGTGACGCTGCCCCCTCGGTCCACGTGGTGGAGCTCCGCTCCGGCCCGGGCGATGTCGGCCTCGGCCAGGAGGAGATGCGCCGGGTCGGTTCGCCGTCCGGCCGTGTACACGGGTGGGTGCTCGAGCAGCAGCAGCGTGTCGGGGATCCCACCGGCGGCCCGCCGTGCAGCGAGGTCGTGCATGGCGTCGTAGGAGACCTCGTACGGAACCATCCCCGGCGTGGCGAGCCAGGCTTCGGTGACGGCAGGTAGACCTGGAGCTCCGGGGCGAAGTCCCAGGTCTCCAGGTTCTTCTTCAGCCGCCCGAGGAACTGGGAGGCGGTGGCCCCGTCGATCATCCGGTGGTCCCACGACATCGACAGGTACACCATGTGCCGGATCCCGATCGCATCGCCCACGACCACCGGACGCTTCTCGATGGCGTCGAAGGCCAGGATGGCGGTCTCGCCCGGGTTCATGATCGGGACGCTGATGATCGACCCGAACGGTCCGGGGTTCGTGATCGTGAACGTGCCGCCGTGGACCTCGTCCGGCTTTAGCTTCTTCGATCGGGCCCGGTTGGCCACGTCGTTCACGGCCCGGGCGAGCCCGACGAGGTTCATGACCTCGGCGTCCCGGATCACCGGCACGATCAGTCCGTCCTCGTACGCCACGGCGACGCCCAGGTTCACGTACCGGCGATAGGTGGCCGTGCCGGCGTCCAGGTCGAGGGAGGCATTGACATCGGGGTAAGCCAGAAGAGCGTCGGTCACGGCCCGGGCCACGAACGGCATGTACGTCAGCGAGAACCCTTCTTCTGCCTTGAAGCGGTCCTTGGCCGCTGCACGGAGCTTCACGATGCGCTCCATGTCGATCTCGACCAGGTTCCACGCCCGGGCGACGTTCTGCAGAACGGCATGCATGTTCTCCGCGATGCGCTTGCGGATGTGGGAGATGGAGCGGGTCTCCTCGCGCTCGCCCGCCGGAACCGCAACCTGAGTCGGCGGCGCGGCTGCCGGCTCAGGCACGGCTTCCAGTCGAGGCGCGGCTGCGGTCGCCGCGGCCGCCCCGCCGGAGTCGATGAACGCCTGGATGTCTTTCTTCGTGATGCGGCCTCCGGTCCCCGTGCCCTGGACCCGGTCGAGGTCGATCTGGTGCTCATCGGCCAGGCGGCGAACCAACGGCGACAGGATGTGGCTGCGCGGTCCTTTCTGAGTGGGCGCGCCGGCGGGTTGCGGAGCCGGTCCTGCAGACGCAGCTGCGGGCGCCGGAGCGGCCGCCCGGGCCGGAGCCTTTTCCCGAGGCTTCTCGGCCTGTTGCCGCTCTGCAGGTTCCTCGACCGGCTGCTGCTTCGCGACCGGGCCCTCTGGCTCGGACTGCGGAGCCTGCGCCGGGGCGGCCTCCGCCTGGGCGGCCTGGCCATCATCGCCGGCCGCGCCGCCTTCCTCGTCGATGACGGCCAGCTCCGTGCCCACGCTAACCGTCTGGCCTTCCTGGATCTTGATCTCCCGGATGACTCCGGCGACTGGAGAAGGAACCTCCGTGTCGACCTTGTCGGTGGAGATCTCGAACAGCGGCTCGTCTCGGTCGACCTTGTCGCCCTCACCCTTCAGCCACTTGATGATCGTTCCCTCAACGACGGTTTCCCCGAGCTGGGGCATGCTCACGGGCGTGGCCACGTGTTCCTCCTCGTCTCGTTCACCAGCTACGCTCCTATCGGGCGCACTCTTACAACGTGTGCAGCGGCTTGCCGGCCAGCGCCAGGTGCGCCTCGCCGATCGCCTCGGACAGCGTGGGATGTGGATGGATCAGGGTGGCGACCTCGGCAGGCATCGCTTCCCAGTTCGTGATGAGCATGGCCTCGGCCACCAGGTCGGTGACGTGCGGGCCGATGAGGTGCACGCCCAGAACCGGCCCGTCCTTGGCCGCGACGACCTTACACATCCCCGATTCGCCGACGATGTTCGCCTTGCCCAGGCCCTGCATGTTGAACTTCTCGACGGTCACGTCGTGACCTCGCTCCTTGGCCTGGGCTTCGGTCAGGCCCACGGATGAGATCTCCGGGGTGGAGAACGTGACGCGGGGCACGCCGGCGTAATCGAGCTCGGCCACGTCTTGTCCGGCGATCCGCTCGGCCACGGCGACGCCCTCGGCCATCGACACGTGCGCCAGCTGGAACGGTGACGTGCACGCGTCGCCCACGGCCCACACGCCCTTGGCCGATGCCTGCAGCTGGCCGTCCACCTTCACGTAGCCACGGTCCAGCTGGACGCCGGCCTCCTCGAGGCCCGCTCCGTCGGTAACCGGGCCACGGCCCACGGCGACGAGGCAGATCTCGGCCTCAGCGGTCTCGGTCTTCCCGCCCACATCGAAGGTCACCGTGACGCCCTTGCCGCTCTCCTTCACGTCCTGGACCTTGGCGCCGGCGTGCGCGGCGATGCCTCGCTTGCGGAACGTGCGGGCCACCTCCTTCGAGATGTCCTGGTCCTCCAGCGGAGCCAGTACGTCCAGGGCCTCCACCAGCGTGACCTCCGCTCCGAACGACCGGTAAAGCGAGGCGAACTCGAGCCCCACCGCGCCGGCCCCGATGACCACGGCCGAGGCGGGGATGCGGTCCAGGCCGAGCGCCTGGTCGCTGGTGATGATCCGCTCGGTGATCTCCAGCCCCGGCAGCAGCTTGGGCTGCGAGCCGGTGGCCACCACGACGTTGGAGGCCTCCAGACGACGGCCGTCGACCTCCACGGCGCCGGGAGCCGCCAGCTTCCCGGTTCCCTTCACCACCTCGATCTTGCGGGCCTTGATCAGCGAGGTCAGGCCGGAGACCAGTTTGTCGACGACCTTCCCCTGGAAGTCCTGGACCGCGGGCCAGTTCGGCTCCCCGGACGCCTTGATGCCCCATTCCTCCGACCGGGCGATGCTGTCCATGACGGCCGCGGACTGCAGAAGCGCCTTGGTGGGGATGCAGCCGCGCAGCAGGCACGTCCCGCCGAGGCGGTCGTCGCGCTCCACGATCGCCACGCGCTTGCCGAGTTGCGCGGCGCGAAGGGCGGCGGAGTACCCGCCGGTGCCCGCCCCGATGACGATGACGTCGAATGTGTCTGCCATGCGCGCTCCGATTGGAGCCGATTGAAGCCGCGAACCCGGCTCCACGGCCATACTACCGCCAGCCCCGAACGAGCCGCGAGGAGTTGGGTCTGGGGGCGGGCGATGATGGACCCGGACGTGAAGCTGAAGCGCACGCCGCTGGAGGGTGAGCACGCCACGCTCGGCGCCAAGATGGGGGAGTTCGCCGGGTGGTCGATGCCGATCGAGTACGGCGGCGTGCTGTCCGAGCACCAGGCCGTGCGGGAGGCCGTCGGCATATTCGACCTGACTCACCTGGGCAAGGTCGACGTCGAGGGGCCGGATGCCCTGCCGCACCTGCAGCGGGTGGTGACCAATGACCTGTCGGGAGTTCCCGTCGGTGGGGCCCAGTACAACCTGGTTCTCAACGAGAACGGCGGGATCGTGGACGACGTCATCGTCTACCGCGTGACCGACGACCGGTCGCTGGTGGTTCCCAATGCCGCGAACACCGAGAAGGTCCTGGAGCTGATGGGGAACGGCCCCGCGGTGACCCGCCGCCAGGATCTGGTCACGATCGCGGTGCAGGGACCCAAAGCCCCGGAGCTCGTGAAGCAGCTGTTTCCCGAAGCCGCGGGCCTGGACTACATGAGCTGCGCCGAGGGCTCGTTCCGCGACGTCGTCGTGCTCGTGTCTCGATCCGGCTACACGGGGGAGCGGGGGTTCGAGCTGTTCGTGCCGGAGGCGGTGGCGGTTCCTCTGTGGCGAAAGCTGCTGGACCGCGGAGGTGGCTTGGGGATCCGGCCCTGCGGCCTGGGGTCTCGGGACACGCTGCGGCTGGAGATGGGGTATCCACTGCACGGCAACGACATCTCCGAGGAACGCACCCCCCTGGAGGCCGGACTCAGCTGGGCGGTGTCCTTCGACAAGGGAGACTTCCGCGGGAGCGAGGCGCTGCTCGAGCAGAAGGAGCACGGAATCCCCGCGCGGCTGCGGGCGCTGCGCATGGAAG
>DASZKM010000270.1:0-7874 GCA_035947055.1 Actinomycetota bacterium | reverse complement strand
AGGAGCTGGTCGCAGATCTCTCGGACGACGAGATCTGGCGGCTGCGCCGCGGCGGGCACGACTACCGCAAGCTGTACGCCGCATACACGCGTGCCGTGGAGCTCAAGGGCGCCCCGACGGTGATCCTGGCCAAGACCGTGAAGGGCTGGGGGATCGAGTCGATGGCCGGGCGCAATGTCACCCACCAGACCAAGAAGCTGTCGGAGGAAGAGCTGGAGACGTTCCGGTCCAGTCTGGAGCTGCCCATCCGGGACGAGGACATCGTGGAGGGGGAGGCGCCCTACTACCACCCCGGCGAGGACTCCGACGAGGTCCGGTACCTGAAAGAGCGCCGCGCGGCGCTGGGTGGATTCGTTCCCGAGCGCCGGGTCCACCACGTCCCCATCGACCTGCCCAAGCAGGATGCCTACACCGAGCTCACCGCGGGATCGAAGGACCAGCCGGTGGCCACCACGATGGCCGCGGTCCGGCTGCTGCGGAAGCTGCTCCGTGACCCGAAGGTGGGTACCCGGGTGGTCCCCATCATCCCCGACGAGGCCCGGACGTTCGGCATGGAGTCGCTGTTCTCTGAGTTCAGCATCTACGCGCCGCATGGCCAGCTCTACGAGCCCGTGGATGCGGCGCACATCCTGGCCTACAAGGAATCCGAGGACGGCCAGATCCTGGAGGAAGGGATCACCGAGGCCGGCTCGATGGCCTCGTTCACGGCGGCGGGGACGTCATACGCCACGCACGGCGAGCCGATGCTGCCGTTCTTCAGCTTCTACTCGATGTTCGGGTTCCAGCGGATCGGTGACCTGGTGTGGTCGGCGGCCGACCAGCGGGCCCGGGGCTTCCTGTTGGGAGCAACGCACGGCCGGACCACGCTGAACGGCGAGGGTCTGCAGCACCAGGACGGCCACTCGCTGCTCATCGCCTCCACGAACCCGTCGGTCCTGGCCTACGACCCCGCGTTCGCCTACGAGATCGCGGTCATCGTCCGCCACGGGTTGCGGCGGATGTATGAGGAGGGCGAGGACCTCATCTACTACCTGGCCGTGTACAACGACCCGTATCCCCAGCCGGCCATGCCAGATGGCGTGGAGGAGGACATCCTCCGGGGGCTATACCGCTTCCGGGAAGCGCCGAAGAAGCGCAAGCACCGGGCACAGCTGCTGGGGTCGGGACCGATGATCCAGGCCGCGCTGCGGGCCCAGGAGCTCCTAGCAGAGGACCACGACGTGGCCGCCGACGTGTGGAGCGCGCCGTCCTACCAGCAGCTCCGGATGGAGGCCCTGGAGACCGAGCGGTGGAACCGCCTGCATCCGGACGAGCCGAGCCGGACGCCGTTCGTGACCAGGACGCTCTCGGAGCAGGCCGAAGGAGCCATCGTGGCCGTGACGGACTCGATGAAGGCGGTCCCCGACCAGATCGCCCGGTGGGTGCCGGGTCCGTTCCTGTCGCTGGGGACCGACGGGTTCGGGCGGTCGGACACTCGCCCGGCGCTCCGGCGGTTCTTCGAGGTTGACGCGGAGCACGTGGTGGTGGCCACGCTGGCGGCGCTGGCGGAGAACAAGGAGATCAAGCCCGAGGCGGTCACCGACGCCATCAAGGAATACGGGATCGACCAGGACCGCCCGTCACCACCGTCCCTGCCCTAGCGAGGAACGACCGGCTCAGCCGAAGATCAGCAGCAGCGCGATCGAGATCGCGCTGAGCACCATGCCCGTGATGGCCAGAGTCCTACCACCGCCCCGGTTCCTGGCGAAGACCAGACCTCCCAGTCCGAGCACCAGGCCCGCGATGGCCAGGATGCGTCCGATCACGATCGACACGAGAACCACGATGATCACGGACAGGAATCCAGCGCCCAACGACAGGAGCGCGAGGACGTTGGCCTGATCTCCTCGAGCGCGCGCCACGCGCGGATTGTGGTGCCGGCCCGAACGCGAATCAAGGAAGTGAGACCTGGCGTGCGAGGATGACCGTCGTGGCCCCCAAGATCGACCTGCACACCCACACGACGTTCTCCGACGGGACGCTGACCCCTCGGGAGCTCGTCGAGCTGGCCGTGGAGCGGGACCTCAGGGCCATCGCCGGCACCGACCACGACTCGACCGAGGGCCTCGGCCAGGCGTTCGAGGCCGCGGAGGGCACCGGCCTGGAGATCGTCCCCGGCGTGGAGTTCTCGACGGTCCACGACGGGCACGGCATCCATGTCCTGGCGTACTGGATGGACCTCGACGACGAGGAGTTCCAGGCCGAGCTCCGCCGGCTCCGGGAGGACCGGTGGACCCGCGGACAGCGAATGGTCCGACGGCTGCAGGAGCTCGGCTACCCGGTGTCGTTCGACCGGGTGCAGGAGATCGCCGAAGGGAAGAACATCGTCCGGCCCCACATCGCCCAGGCCCTGGTCGAGGCCGGCGTGGTGTCATCCATCGACGAGGCGTTCACCCCCGAATTCATCGCCAACGACGGACGGGCGTACGTCGAGAAGCACGCACTCGACCCCGTGGATGCCCTGGCCCTCATCAAGCGAGCGAACGGCGTCGCGGTTGTAGCGCATCCCGGTCTGTTCCGTGAAGGGATGGGCGTGCCGGACGAGGTGCTCGAGCGGATGGTCGAAAGCGGGCTGGACGGCATCGAGGCCGGGCACCCGGATCATCCGCCCGATGCCGAGCAGCGGTACCGGGAGATGGCCGGCGGGCTGGGACTCGTGGCCACCGGTTCCTCGGACTGCCACGGCACCCGGTACGATCCCATCCGTCTGGGATCGGTGACCACGGATCCCGACCAGTTCGCCCGCCTGAGGGCCCGAAGGCCCCGTTGAGGAGGTAGCCATGGCGCAGGCCGCCACGACCGACCGCCGTCCCGACGCCGACGCCCTGGAGAGCCGCGACCCCGCCACCGGCGAGGTCATCGGCTCGGTCCCCATCACGCCGCCGAAAGACGTGGAGGGCGTCGCCCGGGAGGTGGCCCGGATACAGGAAGGCTGGGCCCTCGTCCCCCTGCCGGAGCGGCTCGACGTCATACGCCGCGCGTCTCGCGTGCTCCTTCGGCGGCGAGACGAGATCGCCATGGCCATCACCCGCGAGAACGGAAAGACCTTCGTGGAGGCCGGTATCGTCGACGTCTCGAACGGCGCCGCGCAGCTGGACTGGATCGCCAAGGCCGGACTGAAGTACCTCGTTCCCGAGCGGCTCCCGGAGCATCCCCTGGTCCGCCAGAAGCGCCACTGGATCGTGTATCGCCCGCTCGGCGTGGTGGGGATCATCTCCCCCTGGAATTATCCCCTGGCCATCCCGCTGGGAGAGGTGGGCCAGGCCCTGGCCGCCGGTAACGGCGTGCTGCTCAAACCATCCGAGTTCACCCCGCTGACCGGCGACATCGTGGCGTCGGTGTTCGCCGACGCGGGTCTTCCCGACGGCGTCCTCCGAGTGATCCACGGGCGGGGCGAGACCGGGGCCGCCCTGTGCGAGGCCGAGCCGGTGCGGAAGATCCTGTTCACCGGCAGCGTCAGCACTGGCCGGAAGGTCATGGAGTTGGCTGCCCGGCACGGCAAGCCCGTGGTGCTCGAGTTGGGCGGGAAGGACGCCGCGGTGGTGTGCGCCGATGCCGATCTCGACCGGGCGGCTGCCGGGCTGGCCTGGGCGGGGTTCTGCATCGGGGGACAGACCTGCGCGGGCGTGGAGCGCGTGTACGTGGACCGGCGGATCCACGACGACCTGGTCGGCCGTCTGGTCGGTCAGGCGAAGGGGATCCGGCCCGGAGACCCGAAGGACCCCGACACGCAGATCGGCCCGATGAACAACGAGGCCCAGTTCGAGAAGGTCGTGGAGCACCTGGACGAGGCGGTGGCCAAGGGAGCGACGATCGAGCACGGCGGCCCCGTGGAGGTCCCCGGCCTGAGCGGCAAGTTCATCGCCCCGGCCGTGCTCACCGGGGTCGACCACACGATGAAGGTGATGACCGAGGAGACGTTCGGCCCGGTCATCGGCGTGATGCCGTTCGACACCGAGGAGCAGGGGGTTCGGCTGGCCAACGACTCGCGCTACGGGCTCGGAGCGAGCGTGTGGACCCGGGATCGCGGGCGCGGTCGCGTGCTGGCCGATCGGCTGGAAGCCGGCATGGTGTGGATCAACGACCACGTGTACTCCCACGGCCTGGCACAGACGCCGTGGAGCGGGATCAAGGACTCGGGCCTGGGCGTGACGCACTCGAAGTTCGGTTTCTACGAGCTCGTCGACAAGCGCCTGGTGGGCGAGGACCCTGGCTGGATCCCCGACGGGTGGTGGTATCCGTACAACGAGCGGACCCGGAAGGGCTTCAACGCGCTCATCGACACGATCTACGGAAACGGGACCCCGGTCCGGAACGCGTGGACGCACCGGCGCGACATGCTCCCGTTCCTCCGGGACCTGCTGGGACGCCGACGCGGCGGGTGACGTCGCACCTCGATGTCGTCTTCCTCGACGTCGGGGGACCGCTGTACTCCGACCGCCCGTACTACGAGGGGCTCCTCGCCGCGATCAAGGAGACGCACCCCGAGGTATCGGACGAGGAGTTCTGGGGCGAACTGGCCGCCTGCCGGCAGGATCAGCGCGGCCCGTTCACCCGTCGACTGGCCCTCCGGTTCGTGGCCGAGGAGGAGTACCGCGCGGTCGTCGACCGGGGAAAGGAGCTGTGGTCCTATCCGCCGGACTCGCTCCTTCCGGACGTGGTTCCGGCGCTGGAAGCGCTGAGCGGTCGTTACCGGCTGGGCGTGCTGGCCAACCAGGAGCGGTGGATCCGTGACGTGATGGCCCGCGACGGCATCGATCGCTTCTTCGAGGTGTGGGCGGTTTCCGCGGAGGTCGGCGCCGACAAGCCGGATCCCGCTCTGTTCCGCCACGCGCTTGCCCAGGCGGAGGCGGACCCCCAGCGATGCGCGATGGTTGGAGACCGCCTGGACAACGACATGCTGCCGGCCCGTGCGCTGGGCATGCGGACCGTGTGGGTGCTGCGCGGGGAGGCCCCCGACGATCCCACCCCTGAGCAGCTGGCCGGTTCGGACACCGCGGTGCGATCGCTGGACGAGGTGCCTGCCGCCCTCGACGGGCTGGCCTCGCCGTCGGGCTAGATCCGGGCGCTGAGCAGCAGCCAGACCACATACAGAGCGAGGATCCCCGCGCCGGTGCCGCGCCAAGCCTCGCGGCGGACCAGGAACACGCTGGCCACCACGGCGTACAGCACCGCCGCCGCCAGGAACGCCGTGGCCGACGCGCCGTCCAGGTCCAGCGGTCGAACGAGGGCCGCAACCCCCAGGACTCCCGAGGTGAACGCGGCCAGGGTCCCGAACAGGTTCCCGGTGGCCAGGTCCGGAGTTCCGCGCCGGATGGGGAGGATCTCCAGCAGGACCTCGTCCAGGCTGACCAGGACCCCGAGGATGGCCGCGCCCACGAATCCCGCCGCGAGGTTCGTCTCGGCCACCAGACGGGCGGCACCGACCACCAGTGCGGTGGCGCCGCCGGCGATCACCACCAGCCCGCCCACGGTCAGACCCGCCGAACGAAGAGGCAACGTCCGGCCGGGGATCCGCAGCTCCAGCTCGTGTGCTCGGTGGCGCGCTTCCGGCGCGTAGCGAACGACCAGGACGACGTACGACAGGTACAGCGCGACGAGCAGCCCGCCCTCAAGTCGGCTGACGAATCGGTCCGAGATGACCAGCGCGCCGGCGATCAGGTGCAACGCCGGAGCGACGATCATCACCGCATCGGGAGCGGGCACCGGCTCGTTCGAGAACAGCAGCGCCGCCCCGAACGCCGCGCTGAACAGGAAGACCACCGTCCCGAAGATCTCTCCGGTGGCCAGGGCCGGTTCTCCCTGGGCCGACGCGACGATGGCCGCGCCGGTTCCCTCGAGATCCACCCCGAACAGCAGCGCGCCCAGCGTGAACGCGGAGATGCCGGTGACCCTGGCCAGCCCTGCCGCCCCCCGGACCGCCGCTTCCGCCCCCGCGTACAGGACGGCCGCGCCGGCGAGGAGGAGGAGGATCGCCAAGAACACGGCGTGCCAGCGTAGGGCGTTTCGACACCCGCCGCCGCTTCACGGTAGGCTCCCGCGCGAGGGGGAGTCCCGCGATGCCCGACAACGACCAGGAGTTCAGGCCGCTCGAGCGCGTCGACAAGAGCGCCGGTCAGGCACCCGCGCGTGCCGGCGCTGGCGCGACGGGCCCCATCGTGTCGTCGACCGAGGTCCCCCCGCGGCGGCGGGGGTGGCGACGCGTCCTGTTCACCGGCCCCGTCATCTTCCTGGGCTGGATCAGCCTGTTCATCGCGGTCATGGTCGGCGCGGTCACGCTTCCGGACATCTTCCGTGGGCCGTCACAACGTCCGCGGTCGCAGCCGGCGGAGCCAGAGCGGGCGCCGGGCGAACCGTCGGGCCCTCCCAGTGAGCCCGAGCGCTCTCCCCGAAAGAACTCCCGGCAAGATCGGCTGCGGCCGCCGCAGCTCCAGGCCGCCCCCGTGCCCGCGCGGGGGACGCCCGGCCGCCTCACCCCACCGCCGCCACCGCCGCCGGTTGGCCCGTCCGTGGTTCCGCCGCCCCCGCCGGTGGTCAGCGTCACCCCGCCCCCACCGCCGATCCTGACGCCGGAGCATGACGGCCTTGGTCACATCAACGGCCACGACAACGGCGCAGGCGTGAAGATGGGACACTTCTCGGGTCACGGCGACGGCGTCGGACCGGACGACCTCGGTGTCCTGGTCCGCGTTCCGGGGACGCAGCCGGCCGGAGAGGCCGACGCTGCCGAGGCTCCCGACGCTCCCGTTTCGGCTCACCACCGAGGCCTCAAGCTCGGTCACGACAAGTGGCACGGCCGCGATGTCGGGACGCTGGTGGCGGTCCCGGAGGAGCAGTTTGCCGAGGCCGCGGGCGGCCCGCCTGGCAACGGCCACGGCAACGCCTGGGGACACACCAAGCACTGACACCGGGCCGGCGAGCCCGATCCAACCGATAGTTAGTGGTCGCTCTTTCCCGTGAAGTGGAACGACGAGATCTTCAAGGCCGGCACCCGCGACGCGGCGAAGAAGAACTCGCTGGCCAGCTCGGTGTCCCGACCCACAAGCTCGACGTCCCGGAGCGCCTCGAGGATCGACTGGGTGAACCGGAAGTTCTTCACCGGGCGCCGAACCTCGCCGTCCTCGATCAGCCACGTCCCGTCCCGGGTCATCCCGGTGATGATGGCTTCCTTCGGGTGCACGACGTTCGAGTAATGGAACCGAGTCACGAGCAGGCCCCGCTTCGTGTCCCGGACCATGTCCTCCAGCGCTGAGTCACCGGGTTCGAGGAACAGGTTCAGCGGGAACGCCCCTTCCGGGTTGGGCGGAGGAAGCGCATGGCCCGTCGACTCCGTCCCGGCCTGCCGGGCGCTCCGGCGGTCGTGGACCCCGCCCTTGACCACGCCCTCGGTGATCAGATCCACCCGCCGCTTGGGCGTGCCCTCGAAATCGAAGGGAAGCCCCACGGTCAGCGGTGACTGGGCGTCGTCGTAGATCGTGATCCGGTCGGACATCAGCTTCTGGTTCAGCCGGTCGGAGAAACACGAACGTCCTTCGGTGATGGCCCGTCCGCCGAAGCCCAGGTAGGCCAGGAACCCCAAGAGCGTGGCAACCGCGGCGGGTTCCAGCACCACCTCGTATCGTCCCGCTTCAAGATCCTGCGGCCGCTGGCTGTCGCGAGCCTTCCCTGCTGCCCGCTCGCCCACGCCCGCGGGGTCCAGGTCCTGCAGCCGGGCATCCACCGTTTCGGCGAACCCTGTGCCTCCGTCACCGCCCGACACGACGGTGGTCACCGAGGCCTGGGTCATCGGCGCGTAGCAGAAGGCCCCTTCCGTGTTGGCCAGGGCAACCTCCGTC
>DASZKM010000269.1:0-5909 GCA_035947055.1 Actinomycetota bacterium | reverse complement strand
TGATGGCTCACGACCAGCAGTTGCGCCTCGTCCCGGAACTCCTGGATGAGATCGACGAACCGGCACAGATTCACGTCGTCGAGGGCCGCCTCGACCTCGTCGAGCAAGTAGAACGGCGAGGGCCGGGCCCGGAAGATCGCGAATAGGAACGCGATGGCCGTGAGCGCCCGCTCACCGCCGGACAGCAACGACAATCGTTTCACCCGCTTGCGGCCGGGACGGGCCTCGAGCTCCACCCCGGTCTCCAGGAGGTTCTCGGGGTCGGTGAGCGTCATCTTCCCCTCGCCACCGGGGAACAGCCGGGCGAACAACGCCGAGAACTCCCGGGCCACGTCCTCGAACGCCGACCCGGCGATCTCGCTGACCTTGCGGTCGACCTCGCGGATCAGCTGCTGAAGATCGCGCCGGGCCCGCCGCACGTCGTCGGCTTCCCGCTGGAGGAAGTCGTGGCGGTCCTGGAGCTCCCGGTACTCGTCCTGGGCCACAAGATTCACCCGGCCCAGCAGCGCCAGGCGCCGGGCCACCAGGTCCGAGCGCTTCTGGAGCGATGCGACGTCCTCGTCCGGGCCGAGCGTCGCCACGGCGTCCTGAGGTTCCTTGCCATGCCCGGTACGCAGGACGCGTTCGGCATCGCCGATGCGCCGTTCCAGGTCTCGGCGGGCCGTGTCCTCTTCCTCGTACTCGTCGCGGAGCCGCTGCAGCGCCGCGGCCGCTTCTCGCCACGCCCGGTTGGCCTCGGACTCCTTCCCTCGAAGGTCACCGACCAGGTGAGCGGCCTGCTGGCGGGCGGTGCTTGCGGCGGTGGCACGTTCCGCGGCCTGGCCCAGCGCCGTTTCGGCACGCTCCCGGGCCGCGGTGGCGGTCGACGCGTCCGGCATGGCCGCTCCTTCTCCTTCCCTCTCCATCGAAGGCTGCTCCCCGAGTGCTTCCTGCAGCCGGTCCCTCTCACGGCGCAGAGACTCGACCTCCACCCGCAGCTGCATCGGCGGCTCCGGAGCGGGCGGGATGTCGGGGGCGCCCTCGTCCGGCTGCTCGTGGGCTTCCACCCGGGCCATCACCGAGGCCAACTGGACCTCGATGCCGGCCACGCCTTCCTCGAGGACCTCCCGCTCGCGCCGAAGCGCCGCCAGCTCCACGTCGAGGCGTCCCATCCGGTCCGCCGCCGCGGTGATGGCCGCGTCGGCGCGCCTGAGCGCCTCCTCGGCCCGCGTGCGCTGGGCCTCGGCCTGGGCGGCCTGCTCGCGGACGACCGCCACCTCCCGGCGGATATCGGCCAGCTCCCGGTCGACCAGCGCCGCCTCGCGGCGGAGGGCCAGCTCGTCCTGGGCGGTTCCGGGCGCCGAACGAACCACGCCCGGGCCGACCAGCACGCCGTCCGGAGACACGAACGACGCTCCGGGGTGGCGGCGGTGCTTGGCCACGGCGTCGTCGGCGTTGCGGGCCAGGTACACGTGCCGCAGTGCCGCGGCGAGTACCTCGGCGGCTCGTGGATCGGGACGGACCACGTCGAGGATGGGGCGCTCACCGGCGATCACGAATCCAGGCGCTCGATAGGGAACGGCCAGCGTCGCTCCGGCCGCCCGGCCGGCGTCGGCCACCGCTTCGGCGTGGCCCGGATACACCACGGCGTCCGCCAAAGCTCCCAGGGCGGCGGCCACCGCGCGTTCCATCCCCTTGTCGACGTCGATGAGCTCCGCCAGAAGACCGATGGCGTTGCGGCCGCCGCGTCCGAGCAGCCGACGGCCCGGCGTCTCCGACAGCATCGACCGGCGAACCTCGAGGATCCCCCGGCGGACTTCCAGCTCCCGGGCCCGCTCCTCCAGCCCCGCCAGCTGCCCTTCCAGTCGCTCGGCCTCGGTCCGCAGCATGTTGACGTTGTCGGTGGCGGGCCCGGTCTCCCCGTCGAGCCGCTCGATCTCGGCTTCGACCTCGTCCCGAGCCGCGGCGGTCTGCGACTCACGCCGGCGCACCTCGTCCAGGGCAGACGTCTGCCGGTCCCGGTCCGAACGGGCGGCGTCCAGCGACCGCCGCAGCGTGGCGAGCTCCGCCTGGCGGCCCAGCGACCGCTCCCGAGCTTCGCGGTGGACCTCGGCGGCCCGTTCCCGGACCGCCTTGGCATCCTCGAACGCTCGCTCCTCCTGCTCCAGCCGAGCCTCGCGTTCCTCCAACGCCCGTGTGGTGTCCGCCAGCTCCGCGCGGAGCCGCTCGACGTCCAGGCCCCCGGAAGCCGCCAGCCGAGCCCGGGCCTCGCCCTCGGTGTGGACGGCGTGCCGCAACGCCTCCTCGGCGTCGGTTCGGGCCTGCACGGCCTCGCCTTCCTCGGTCTCCGCCCGGGCCAGCGCCGCTTCGGCCTCGGCCAGCCGTTCGGCCAGACCGGCGATCTCCTCGTCCAGGACCTTCAGCCGGCCCTCCGACTCCGCGCGCCTGGTCCGGCCCTCCTCCCATCCCGCCCGGCGGCGGTCCCGCTCGGCGTAGAGGTCCCTCAGCCGTCCGGCAGCCAGCCGCCACGCGGCCTCCTGGGCCTCCGCGGTCAGCCGCTCGTGCTTGCCCGCCGCCTCGGCCTGCTGCTTGAGGGGTCGAAGCCGCCGGTTCACCTCCTTGATGACGTCCTGCAGGCGCAGGAGGTCGGCGTCCAGCGCGGTCAGCTTCCGCTGGGCCCGTTCCTTCCGCCGGCGGTGCTTGGCGATGCCGGCCGCTTCCTCGATGAACTGCCGACGCTCCTCGGGGCGGGCCACCAGGACGTCCTCCAACTGCCCCTGGCCCACCACGGTGTGCAGGGCCCGGCCGATCCCGGTGTCGGAGAGCAGCTCGAGGATGTCCAGCAGCCGGACCGGCTTGCCGCCCAGCAGGTACTGGCTCTCGCCGGAGCGATACACGACCCGGCCCACCTCGATCTCGGCGTCCGGGACGGGGATGAGGCCCTGCTCGTTGTCGATGACCAGCGTCACCTCGGCCATGCCCAGGGCCTGGCGGCCGGGGCTGCCGGCGAAGATGACGTCGGCCATGTGTCCGCCCCGGAGGGCCCGGGGGCCCTGCTCGCCGAGGACCCAGGCGATGGCATCGACGAGGTTCGACTTCCCCGAGCCGTTCGGGCCGACCACCACGCTGATCCCGGGGGCGAACTCCAGGACGGTGCGGTCGGCGAACGACTTGAAGCCGCGGATCTGAAGCGACCGCAGGAACATCCCAGCGATGCTACCAGCGGAAATGCCGAAGACCGGGGAAGGTGGACCAAACGGCCCGAAGACCGGCTCAGCCGGTTCTGCTGGCTACACGACCGTGAAGGGCGTACTGGTGGTGACGCACGTCGCCGCGTCGACGTTGCCGAAGCACGTCCTGGCCACCACCTTGTAGTCCCCGGGAGTGGCGGGCTTGGGCACCGAGCCAGTGAACGACCCTGATGCCTTGCCACCCACGATCGTGACCGTGGCCTTCGCCGGCGTGCTCACGGACGCGTCCGGCACAGCCGCCGGGGCGATCCCCAGCTTGACCTCCCCGGGCAGCTGGTAGCCGACCGGGGTACCGGAGTCCCCTCCCGTGCAGTCGAACAGCAATACGGTGGGGTTGAACGTCGAACAGAGAGTGGAGGTACCCCCGGTCCCCGGTTCGATCAGCGCGCCGGCGGTGATGGCCGCCCGGCTGAAGGGGAGGACAATCTCCACCTTGCCGTTGCCCATCGTTCCGGTGAGCGCCGTTGGGCAGGAGTAACCATCGGGGCTCGCGCACAGCCGGAACCAGCCGTTCGGGTCGGCGATCGGCCCCAGCCCGCTCCAGCTCCCGGCAACCCCCGCGCTCAGGAACCGGGCCTCGTCCACGCCGTCGACCATGAAGGGCCAGGCATAGACGAACCCGGGAGCCATCTTCCCGCCCGGCGTCTGGTCGTGGACGACGAAGCTGAAGGTGAGCTTCTTTCCGGCCAGGTCGGTCGCGATGGAGGCGTTGCCCAGGTCCGTCCCCTGAGGGACCTGCCCGCCGTCGGAGTCGTCGCCCGCGGGGTCTTCGCCCACCACGATGGGCCCCGTGGCGTCCGCGCCGTACGCCACGGTGCCGGAGATCGAGACGGTGCTGCCGGATGCCGAGGCCGAGCTGATCGCCACCGAGGTGGCCGTCTGGGCCGTGGCCGTGTGCGTTGCCTGAGGGACAACCGCGCCAAGGACCACAGCCACACCCCACCACCGCTTCCTCAATCCGATCACCTCCGGTCGACTCTTGGTTGCTAGTTCGGCGGGCCACCTCGACGCCCTTTGTGCACGTGCACAAGGGAATCCCCGGGCGGCCGCGACATGACGATCTAGCCGACGATCTCGAACCCCCGGAGGCCTTCGGACTCTTCGGACCGCACCTGGACGTCGGCGACGCGGGCTCCCTCCGGGCCCTGGCGGCACCAGGCCACGAGGCGATCCACCTCGTCCGCAGATCCTTCGAACACGGCCTCGACCCGGCCGTCGGGGAGATTGCGCACCCACCCGGCCAGGTCTGCGGAACGAGCCCGTTCCGCGGTCAGCGTCCGGAAGAACACGCCCTGAACACGCCCGGAGATCCACACGTGCGCTCTCAACGCCTGAGGCCAGGAGGGGTCGTCAGCTCTGGCACTGCGGGCAGAAGTACGAGTTTCGCCCCGAGTACTTGGCGACCTGGATGGGGGTCCGGCACCGCCGGCACGGCTCGCCCTTGCGCCCGTACACCTTGAGCTCGTTCTGATACTCGCCGGGCTTCCCGTAGATATCGACGTAGGCCTCGTCGCCCAGTGTCGTCCCTCTGAACCGGATGGCCTCCTGGGCCACTTCCTGCACGGCCCGGTACAGCCGCCGGACCTCCTGCGCCGAGAGCTCGTTCGACATCCGGTCGTGCCGGAGACCGGCAGCGAACAAGATCTCGTCGGAGTAGATGTTTCCCAGGCCCGAGATGAACTGCTGGTCCATCAGCAGGGGCTTCAGCTTGCTGGCCCGGGACGCCAGGAGCTGGGAGAACTGCTGCCAGGTGAACGTGCTCTCCAGCGGGTCGATGGCGATGTGCGCGAGCTCCTTGACCTTGCCGAGCTCGTCGGCGTCGGTGACGAACATCTCCCCGAAGGTCCTGGGGTCGATGAACCTCAGGTCGCCACCTTGCTGGAACGTGATGATGACGTGGGCGTGCGTGTCGAGCGGCGTCCGCTTGTTGCCCCGCAGGAAGCGGCCGGTCATGCCGAAGTGCACGACGAGCACGCTCCCGTTGTCCATCCCCATCAGGACGTACTTGCCCTTGCGGTCGGCCTTGGTGAACTTCCTGCCGACCAGGCGGTCGCGGAACTCCTTGGGGTTCTTGTGACGGCGGATGACCCGCTTGGTGTTGCGCATCCGGCGAACGTCCACTCCGGCCACGCGCCGCCCCACCACGTCCTTCTCCAGGTCTCGACGGACGACCTCGACCTCGGGAAGCTCCACTAAACGCGCTCCTGGTGGTTGGTCAGCCGGTCGTGCGCTTCCTGTGCGGCCCGTTGCTCGGCTTCCTTCTTCGAGCGACCCACCCCGCTGCCGTACGGCTCCCCGCCGAGGTACACCGTGGCCGTGAACTGCTTGGCGTGGTCCGGGCCCTGTTCGCTGACCCGGTACTGCGGCACGCTGCCGATGTCCTGGGCGGCCAGCTCCTGGAGAACGGTCTTGTAGTCGCGATCACCCTCCCCCCGGGCGTAGGCCTGGATGCGCGGCCAGAACAGCCGCTCGATCAGCTTCCGGGTGGCGTCCAGCCCCCGGTCCAGGTACAGCGCGCCGAGGACGGCCTCCAGAGCGTCGGCAAGGATCGAGCTCTTGTCCCGTCCTCCGGACTGCTCCTCTCCCTTGCCCAGCAGGAGCTCCTCGCCCAGCCCCAGGTCCCGAGCCACTTCTGCCAGCGTCAGCATGTTGACCACGGCCGCTCGAAGCTTGGCCAGC
>DASZKM010000268.1:0-4076 GCA_035947055.1 Actinomycetota bacterium | reverse complement strand
ATGACCACCATGGGGACCGCGATGCCCGAGAACAACAGCCCGGCCGTTCCCACGCCCACCGCGAGCGCATCCCGCCGGCCGAAGGGGCCGTCACGATCGAGGAGGAGGATCTGGACCAGCCCCACCAGCAACGCCCCGACGAAGCTGATCTGGAACGGCCACAGGATGTTGGCGGCCCCGTATCCGAACACCAGGAGGACCCCCGCGGCGCCGGTGGCGATCCACGGATGGGATCCACACCGGCGCATCAGCCGCCACACGGCGTGAACCACGCCGGCGTGGAAGACGAGGAGCGCCGCCATGTACGGCAGATAGGTCTTCAGCCCGACCACGGCGAACAGGGCACCGTAGATGAGCACAGGGATCGTGACCCAGTGCTCGTTGTGGGGGACGAAGAGCCCGCGCGTTCCGCCGGTGATCGTCCGGTCTGCCAGGAACTCCCAGTCGTCGTCGACGAACCACTGGTCACGGGCGACGACGAGCAGAACGATGAACCCGATGATCAGCGAGGCGACGTGAACCGCGGTCGCCCATCGCCAGCCGACATCGGCCGGGGGGCGATGGAACGCCTACACCTCCTCGCCGTGGGCGGCGATGCGGTCTTCGGCCAGCTCGATGCCCAGCCCGGGCCGGTCGGGAAGCGTGATGTATCCGTCCGGATCGACGCTCAGGGGTTCGGCCAGCATCGCGTCCCGGGCCTCGGGGGTCCATCCCGGGGGGTCGATGGGAAACTCGCACCAGTCGGCTCCCACGCCGCCCATCAGCTGCAGGTTGGCCAGAAGCCCGATCCCGTTCGTCCACGTGTGTGGAGCGAAGCCCATCCCCGCCGCCTCGGCCATGGCCGCCACCCGGGTCCCCATGCCGATCCCACCTGTCAGCGCGACGTCGGGTTGAAGGATGTCGACGGCGCGGTGCTCGACCAGATCCCGAAAGCCGTGGAGGTCGGACAGCAGCTCACCGCCGGCCAACGGGACCGTGGTCCTCGACCGCAGCGCCGCGTATCCCCGGTAGTCGTGCTGGTCGAGGGGCTCCTCGAGCCAGGTGACGTCCAGCTCCTCCAGGGCCCGGGCCGTGCGCAGTGCTCGCCCCAGGTCCCACTCCGGATACTCCCCGAAGCCGTGGACCCGCCACCCCTGGTTGGCGTCCACCATGATCGCCAGGTCGGGAACGGCGGACCGGACCGCTCGAACGAGAGCCACGTCCTCCTCGACGGTCGGCCACCGGATCCGAAGCTTGACCGCGCGGAACCCCTGCTCCCGCAGGGCCTGAACGTCCTCCACGCGACGGGCCGGCGCCCGAAGCTCCCCGGTGGACGCGTACGCCGGGATGCGGCTGGCGGCGCCCCCCAGGAGACGCCACACCGGTGTCCCCGCCGCCTTCCCGATCAGGTCCCAGCACGCCGGCTCCACGTGCCAGGCCCGGATCCCCAGCACGCGAGCGGACGACCGCAGCAGCTTGAAGATGTCCTCGATGTTCGTGGGGTCTCGACCGGTCAGGACAGCTCGGAGCACGTTGACGGCTCCTTTCGCCTCGTCGGCCAGGAGGACGCCCGCGGAGACACCCTCGAGCCCCTCGTCCGTCTGGATGCGCACGATCGCGCAGCCGTTGGTGGCCAGCGGGAAGCCGGGGAGCCACGAGGGCGCAAACGGCTCGGCCAGGGGGAAATGGCACAGGTGGACCCTGACCCCGGTGATCTTCACGGGGGAAGGCTACTCCAGGTGAGCGACCTCTCCGAAGGCCACGACGTGCTCGCCCTCTTCACCCTCGACGATCAGCGCGCCGGTGGACGAGATGCCCGTCGCCATGCCTTCCACCCGTGCACCCGAGGTCGTCGTGGCCCGAACCCGGCGGCCGATCGTGGCGCAGACCCGCTGATACCGCTCGGCCACATCGTGGTCGTCGGGCGGCCAGGCACCGCGGAGCGCGCTCAGGAATCGGGTCAACAGCGCGGCGTCGTCGGTGTCGGCCCCCTCCAGGGCGAGGCTGGTGGCCGTGGCGCGAAGGTCCGGGGGGAAGTCCTCCTCCCCCATGGCCACGTTGATGCCGACCCCCAACACGACGTGGTCGAGCTCTCCGCCCTCCACCCTGCCCTCGGCCAGGATCCCGCCGAGCTTCCTCTCTCCGGCCATCAGGTCGTTGGGCCACTTGGCTCGCACGGCGGGAAGCGAGATGGCACCGACCATCGCCCATGCCGCCAGCAGGGGAACCAGCGGGCCGCGGTCGGGAGGGACGGGGGGACGAAGGATCATCGAGACGGCCAGGGCCTTCCCCGGCGCATCCACCCAGGAGCGTCCCAGGCGCCCCCGGCCGGCGCTCTGATGTCCGGCCGCCACCACGGTCCACTCGGGTGCTCCGTCGGCCGCGAGCTCCAGTGCGATGGTGCTGGTCGAAGGAACCTCGGCGAAGAACCGGGGCGGGACATCGATGCCCGCGTCGGCGACCGCACGGTCGAGGCTGGCCTGATCGAGCAAGGGCTCCTGCCCCATGACGGGCGATTATGGCCTCCGGCTCGACGCGGGGACTTCCTGTCGGCCAGCAGGGGTGGCCGCTATCCTCAGCGAACGTGACCGAGCCACGCGTCCTCGTCGCCAACCGGGGTGAGATCGCCGTTCGCGTCTTCCGGACCCTGAGAGAGCTGGGCATCCCTTCCGTGGCCGTGTACTCGGATGCGGATCGCGATGCGCTGCACGTGGAGATTGCCGACGACGCGTTCCGGATCGGACCGCCGTCGCCGGCGGAGTCCTATCTCGACGTGGCGTCCATCCTCGACGCGGCCCGAGCGAGCAAGGCCACGGCCGTTCATCCCGGTTACGGGTTCCTGGCCGAGAATCCCGACTTCGCCCGGGCCTGCGCGGACGCGGGCCTGACCTTCATCGGTCCTCCGCCCGAGGCCATGGAACGGATGGGCGACAAGGCCGCGGCCCGCCGGGCCGCCGAGCAGGTGGGCGTTCCGGTCGTGCCGGGCGTGTCCAAGCCGGTGAGCCCGAAGGAGGCCCGATCCGTCGCCGGGAAGATCGGCTTTCCCCTGGCGGTCAAGGCCGCGCACGGCGGCGGCGGCCGGGGGATGCACCTCGTCGGCGATCCCCAGGAGCTGGAGGAAGCCGTCGAGCGATCCGCCCGGGAGGCGCAGGCCTACTTCGGCCGGCCCGAGGTGTACCTGGAGCGATACATCGCCCGGGCCCACCACGTGGAGGCCCAGATCATCGCCGACACCCGTGGCAACGTGTCGTTCCTGGGCGAACGAGACTGCTCGCTGCAGCGGCGGTACCAGAAGCTCGTCGAGGAGACGCCGTCCCCGGTGGTGGACGCGGACCTCCGGGCTCGCATCGGCGAAGCGGCCCTGGCCATCGCCAAGACCGCGGGGTACACCAACGCCGGGACGGTCGAGTTCCTCGTCGAGGACGACGGATCGTTCTACTTCCTGGAGGTGAATGCCCGCCTGCAGGTCGAGCACCCCGTCACGGAGATGGTGACGGGACTGGACCTCGTCCGCCTGCAGCTGGAGGTGGCCTTCGGGGAGAAGGTCGACCCGAACCCCCAGTTTCGGGGGCACGCCATCGAGTGCCGGCTCAACGCGGAGAACCCCGCCCGGGAATTCCGTCCCGGCCCCGGCACCATCTCCACGCTGCATTTCCCCGCCGGCCCGTTCGTCCGGGTGGACGCCGGCGTCGTGGCGGGAAAGGAGATCCCCCGCGAGTACGACTCGCTGTTCGCCAAGCTGGTCGTGTGGGGCGAGGACCGCGAGGTGGCCCGGCGGCGGGCGGCGTCGCGGTCCTCGCCCCACACGATGAGCTTGGCGAACAGCGAGTCGTACTCGCGAGGGATCTCCCTTCCCTCCGTTACGCCGGCGTCCACCCGGACGAAGGGACCGGCCGGGAACGCGAGCCGGGAGATGGTCCCCGGGCCGGGACGGAAGTCCCGGAGGGGATCCTCGGCGTTGATCCGGCATTCGATGGCGTGGCCACGAGGCACGACATCCTGCTTGGTGAATGAGAGCGGCGCGCCGCGGGCAATCAGAAGCTGCTCGCGGACGAGGTCGATACCGGTGGTCATCTCGGTCACGGGATGCTCGACCT
>DASZKM010000267.1:0-12152 GCA_035947055.1 Actinomycetota bacterium | reverse complement strand
GGGGCGCCATGGCGGGCGGGATTCTAGCAAATCGGCTCTGTAGCCCCGCCGAAGCGTTCAACCGTCGCCTGAACCTGCCGATGACCGCTAGGATGACCGCCATGTTTCGCCTGGCCATCCGGATCTTTCCGGTCGCTCTGCTGTGGATCACCGTCACGGCGTGTGGCCTCGACTCCGTCCATCCCTTCTCCGAAGAGGCCTACGACGCCACAGAGCTCGCCCCCGTCAGCACGGCGGGGCCGGCGACCACCGAACAGATCGACCTCCTGACCTTGGCGGACAAAGGCGAGAGCCTGGTGGCGATGGCCAGCGGGCCCAACGTCGGCGTGTTCCGGCGGCCGCAGGGCGAGCGGTTCACCTCGTTTCGTAACCCCGGCCCGTTCGACGTTCCCCGCGTCTTCCTGGTGGAAAAGGTCAGGGAGGATTGGCTGAAGGTCCTGCTCCCGGTCCGGCCCAACGGGACAACGGGATGGGTCCGGGTCCGCGACGTGGAGATCGGCGCGAACCCGTACTCGATCCAGGTGGACCTGAGCGACAAGAACCTCACGGTATCGCGGAGGGATCGCATCATCGCGCAGGCCACGGTGGCGGTAGGCAAGACATCGACCCCCACGCCGACCGGCACGTTCTACACCACGGTCCTGGTGGCGTCGGATGATCCGGCCGGCCCGTACGGGCCCTATGCGTTCGGGCTGTCGGCCTACTCGGACGTGCTGACGGAGTTTGCCGGCGGGCCGGGCCAGATCGCCATCCACGGAACGAACGATCCATCGGCGCTCGGGCAAGCGGTGAGCTTCGGTTGCATCCGGGTGGAGAACCCGCTGATCCAGCGCCTGGCGGGAATGCTCCCGCTGGGCACACCTGTCCACATCACGAGCTGACTACGCGGGCTACCGGGACATCCGAAGGATCCCGTACACCCCAGAACACAAGATTGTCGAACAGCACGGAAGCGCCGCCTTCGAAGTCGGTCTCAAAGTAAAAGCCGGGAACACTCTGGGCCCTTCCGCTAAGCCCCGGCCTATCCTGGCCCTCGAACAACAACACATCATTGATGAAGAGGCGCAACTCGGCAACAGGATTTGGCAGAGGACGTCTGTCGAAGCAATCAGCGCGAAAATGATTGATTGCCGCGCCAGGCTCGATCGCCGGATCCGTGCCTCTTCCGAGAACCTCCAGACCCGTTCCGTCACTCAACCTTGCGACCGCCCAGGTTCCGGTGGAGTCGAGCGTGAACAGATAGGCGTTGGCGAGACGTTGGTCTCCCTTGCAGAACAGACCGTAGATCGCGTGTTCACCGGTGTGAATGGCTTCCACTTCGAGGATGACGTGGTTGGCAGACTCTCTCCCTGGAAACGGGAGCAGGTGCGCAATCTTGGCTCCCTGGGGTGCTTCCATCAGAAAGCCACCGTCCTCGTATCCGACCTCCGCGCCCTGCGCTTGAGGATCGGGCGGAGTTCCCTCCGGCCAGCCGCTATTCGGATCCGAGAAGTCATCTTCGAGGATGACAATCCCAAGCTCTTCCGAGGGCTGTTCTAGCGGCGAAACGGGGGGTGCTTCTTGGAGGCGGGTGGCGTCGGGACTTGGTGACGAGGCCTCCTCGGAACAAGCTGGCAGAGGAAGGACAAGAGCAAGCGTGATGATCGCGGCCTGCCGTTGGCACATCCGGACTAAAACGTACTGGAGCCGGAGGCCGGATTCGAACCGGCGACCCCGCGATTACGAATCGCGTGCTCTACCAACTGAGCTACTCCGGCGGGACACGCCAAGTGTAGCGGAGGGCCCGGCGGCCGCCCCTGCCGCGACGAGCTGAAGGAACGCTTCCTCCAGCACCAAGCGGGGATTGAGGTTCGTCTCGTCCGCCAGCGCGGCCCGGGCCTCCTCCAGGATCGCGACACCGGCCGCCGCTCCAGGGCCCGGAAGCCCCGCATCGGGCGGCGCGTCGAGGTTGATGGCCCACTCCGCCTCGCCGCCCGCCGCCACCAGCAGCGCATCGCGGAACCATCCCTGCAATGCCATCAAGGCCTGGTCCAAGAACTCCCGCTCGGCCCGGCGCTCCTGTCGTTGATGACGCTGCTCCATCCGCCGCACCGCGGACCGGTACTGCTCCAGGGGCCGCCCCGTGTCGGGATCGAGGAACGGATCGAGGTCCTCCACCAGCCGCACCGACAACCGCTTGCGGTACGCCGCGGCTCCCGCCAACAGGCGCTCGGCGGAGTCCAGCGCTCCCGCCGAGCCGCGAGCCGTTTCGGACAAGGCTTCGAGCGCCGCATCGCGGAACGCCAGACCTTCGGGGTCCGTGGCCACCCGCCGGGCTCGTCCCAGGTTCCCCCCCACCATGCGCGCGGAAAGCTTGGCTCGCTCCTCGTCCACGCCCTCCCGCCGCAGCGTCTCCACCACGAACGCCTCGGGCAGCGGACGGAACGTCACGGTCTGACACCGCGAACGGATGGTCTCCGGGATCTCGTGGGGCCGGGCCGACGACAGGATGAACACGGTGTCGGGCGGCGGTTCCTCCAGCGCCTTGAGCAGGACGTCCGCCGCTTCCTCGGTCATCCGGTCGGCCTGCTCCAGGCGGAAGGGCTTCCGTCCCGGCTCCGGCGGGGTGAGGTAGGCACGAGCCACCATCCACCGAGCGGTCCCGTCCTCCTCCGGGCCTTCGCCGACCCGGATGTCCCGGCCCTCCGGCTCCACCAGCACCAGGTTGGGATGGCGATCCTCCAGAGCCAGCCGGCAGTTGCGACATTCGCCGCATCCTCCCCGTTCGCACAGCAGCGCGGCGACGAAGGCACGTGCGGCGAGCTGCTTGCCCGACCCCTCCGGCCCCGCGAACAGGTACGCGTGGTGCGGACGATCGGCGGCACGCTCCAAGAACGCCATGGCATCCTCCTGGCCGGGGACCCGGGCCAGCACCTCTCTCAACCGCGCTCCTCCTCGGGCTTCAGGTACTTGCGCAGTGCGTCCTTGACCCGGTCGTGCACCACATCGGGGGGCGCGTCGGCGTCGACCACGACGAACCGCTCGGGATGATCCTCGGCGATGCGCATGAACGCTTCCGCGACCTTGGCGTGGAAGACCTCGCCGGCGGACTCGATGCGGTCCAGCTCATCGCGACTCCGGGCCAGGGCCTTGTCCGGATCGATGTGCAGCAGGATGACCAGGTCCGGGAACAAGCCCTGGGTGGCCCACACGTTCAGCGACAGGACGTCCTGCTCGCCGAGCCCCCGGCCGGTTCCCTGATACGCCAACGACGAGTCCAGGTACCGGTCGCACAGCACGATCTTCCCTTCCTCCAAGGCGGGCCGGAGCACGCGCGAGACGTGCTGGGCCCGGCCTGCCGCGAACAGCAACGCCTCTGCTCGGGAGTCCACGGCGTCGCTGTCCGAGCGAAGGAGCGTGTCCCGCAGGCTCTCGCCGAGCTCCGTCCCGCCCGGCTCCCGCGTGACCAGGACGTCGTACCCCAGGGACTCCAGGTACTCCTTGGCCAGTCCGACCTGCGTGCCCTTCCCGGCGCCTTCCACTCCTTCGAAGGCGATGAACGTCCCGTGCTTCTCGGTCTTGCGGAGACGAGGGAAGAGGCGCAGCGGGCGCGCCCGGGTGAGGCGGCTCTTGGACAGTCCAGAGCGGGACCACACGCCTCCCAGGATCATGATCACCGCCCCGACCCACAACGCTTGTCGCGTCCCGGCCACGATCAGCGTTCGGTCTCCGAACGACACGACGTGATCGGGGAACGCCTCCGCCAGCAGCGGGAACCCGGCCAGGGACAGGAAGAGACCCAGCCGGGCCAGCACGGTCAGCGAGCCGAACACGCGGCCCCGCAGCTCGTCGGTCACGTTCTCGTGAAGCAGGGTGTATCCGGTCACCCACGTCGCCCCGGCCGCGGCACCCATCACCACCGTTGCCAGCGCGGCCAGCGTGATGTTTGGAGTCGCCGCCACCAGGATCAGCGCGGCGGCGCCGGCCATGATCGTCGCCGAGAACAGCACGTCCTTGTCGAACACCTTGTACACCTGACCCACGAATACCATCCCCCCGGCCAGCCCCAGACCCACCGCGGTGACCAGGATGCCCCACGCCGTGGGTCCGCCGCCCAGGGCCGCCGGATCGGAGGCGAAGATCGGGCCGACGGCCATCACCGCCCCGGCCCCGGTGAACGCCATCACGATGCCGACGGTCATCGCTCGAGCGAACGTGTGCTCCTTCAGGAATCGAACGCCCTCCCGGAGGTCGGCCAGGGCCTCACCGGCTTTCAGCGAGCCGGCCTTCGCCGGACGCCCCACTCGCGCCGCCGGCAGCCCCCGGATCATCTGGGCCGAGAAGAAGAACGTCAGGGCATCGAGCCACAGAGCCACGGACTCCGGCGTGGTCCGGATGTACTCGACGCCGGATCCCAGGGCGATCGCCCCGCCGGTGATGGCCGTGTACACGATCCCACCCAACGGCAGGGTTCCGTATCCCGTTGCCAGTGACACCGTGTTCGCATTCGACAGCTGCCGCCGGGAGACGATGTTCGGGATGATCGCGTCGCGGGCCGGAGTCCACAGCAATGACAGGCACTCGATCACGAACGACATGCCGAAGATCCACGGCAGCCGGGGGATGAGCGGGAGCGACGCATAGCCGATCCCCCGGACGACGTCGGCGATGACCATCAGGCGCTTGCGATCGAACCGGTCCACGAGCACGCCGGCGAACGGTCCGAACACGATCGAGGGAAGCAGCCGGGCCAGCATGACGCCGGACACGGCCAGTCCGGCCCGTCCCCCACCGATACGGGTGACCAGACCGACGACGGCCAGGAATCCCACCCAGTCCCCCAGCGAAGAAACGAGGATGGCCCGGTACAGCCGGGAGAAGACTGGGTCCCGAAGGAGCGACCGGAGGGTGGCGGGGCGTGTTCCCCGAAGAGCGGCGATCTCCTCGGCGGCCGTGGCCACCGTTACAGCCTCCGAACACGCGTCGCGAGCGACGCGCTCTCCCAAACGCGGTCGGATGGACCGCTCTTCATCAGGCGGCCTCCGTGGGGCCGCCTCCTTCTCCGCCCGCCCCCAGACCAGCTTCTGCTCGGTAGTCGCAGTTCGTGCACTTCACGCCGTCCTTCCCCTCCACCAGCAGCCCGCTGCACTTCGGGCACGGGGTGGGGAGGGGCTTCTGGCCCACGGTGAAGTCGCATTCGGGATACCGGTTGCACCCGTAGAACAGGCTGCCGCCGCGGCGGCGGGCCCACTTGACCACCAGCTCGCCCTGCGGATCGCGGCCCTCCTCCGCGCACTTGGGGCACATGACCCCCGTCTTCTTCTCCTCTTTCTTCACGTACTTGCACTCGGGATACCGGTCGCATCCGGTGAACGGGCCGTATCGACCGACCCGCTTGATGAGGTTTCCGGGCGGGTCCCGGCCCTCCTCCGCGCACCGAGGACACGACTCGCCGGTCGGCTCGGGCTCGGGCCGTTCCTGGCCCGACAGGTCGCGCGAGTAGTTGCAGTCCGGCCACCGGTCGCAGGCGATGAACCGTCCGGACCGGCCGAGCTTGATGACCAGCTTGCCGGGGGGATCGCGCCCCTCCTCCGGGCACTTGGGACACGTCTCGCCGGTGTCCTCCTTGGGCCGCTCCGCCTGCTCGGTGGCCTTCTCCAGGTCTCGCTCGAACGGCCCGAAGAACTCGTCCACGACCTGGGCCCACCGGATCTTTCCCTCGGCGATGTCGTCGAGCTCGTCCTCCATCCGGGCCGTGAAGTCGTAGCTCATGACGTCGGCGAACCACTCGATGAGCAGGTCCACGACCACGGTGCCCACGTCCTCGGGGAACAGCCGGCGGTCCTCGAGACGGACGTACTTGCGGTCCAGGAGGTTGGAGATGGTCGGCGCGTAGGTCGACGGCCGCCCGATCCCCCGACTCTCCAGCTCCTTGACCAGAGACGCTTCCGTGTACCGGGGTGGGGGCTGCGTGAAGTGCTGCTCGGGAAGCACGCCCAGGAATCGAAGCGCCTGGTTGTCCTCCAGCGCCGGGAGCCGAGACTCGGCGTCCTCGTCGGCCGCATCGTCACGGCCCTCGCTGTACACGCGGCGGAACCCGTCGAACTTCACGGTCTGTCCCGTGGCTCGCAGGACGTACCTGGGCGCGTTCTCCGTTGTGGCCTCGATGTCGACCGACACCTGGTCGAAGATCGCCTCGGCCATCTGGCTGGCCATGGCCCGCTGCCAGATCAGCCGGTACAGCTTGGCCTGGTCCGGATTGAGGTGGGCGGAGATCTCGTCGGGGATCCGGGCGGCGTGCGTCGGACGGACCGCCTCGTGTGCCTCCTGGGCGCCGCGGGTCTTGGTCTTGTACCGGCGCGGCTTGGCCAGGGAGTAGCGGTCGCCGAACTGCGACTTCACGACCTCGGTGATCTCCTTCAGGGCCTGCTCGGCGATGGTCGTGGAGTCCGTCCGCATGTAGGTGATCAGCCCGGTCTGGCCCTCGCCGGGGAGGTCGATGCCTTCGTAGAGCTGCTGGGCCAGGCGCATGGTCTTCCGGGCCGAGAACCCCAGCTTCCGTCCCGACTCCTGCTGCAGCGTCGATGTGGTGAAGGGCGGCGACGGCCGCCGCTTCCGCTCGGTCTTGCGGATCTCGGCAACCTGGTACGAGGCCCGCTCCAGGTTGGCCGCGGCTTCCCGGGCCTGGTCCTCGAGGAGGATGATTCCTTTCTTCCGCTCGGTCGGTGTCTTGACCCGATCGTCGCCGACCTGGTCGAGGTGGGCCACGAATGCGCTTTCGTCGCCGCCCGGGGCCAGCTTGGTGTCCACGGTCCAGTACTCGCGAGGCTTGAACGCCTCGATCTCCCGCTCGCGGTCGACGATCAGGCGGAGGGCAACGGACTGCACCCGTCCCGCGGAGAGGCCGGTGCGCACCTTCTTCCACAGCAGCGGGGAGAGGTTGTAGCCGACCAGCCGGTCGAGGACCCGGCGGGCCTGCTGCGCTTCCACGAGGCGGACGTCGATGCCCCGCGGGTTGCGGAACGCCTCTTGCACCGCCTCCTTGGTGATCTCGGTGAACGTCACTCGCTTGGCCTGTTCGGGGTCGACCTTCAGAACCTCGGCGAGGTGATACGCGATGGCTTCGCCCTCCCGATCGAAGTCAGTGGCCAGCCACAGCTCCTCGGCGCGCTTGTGCGCGCTGCGCAGCGCGGTCACGGCCTTCTTCTTCTCGTCGGGGACGACGTATTCGGGCTGGAAGTGCTTCTCGATGTCGACGCCGATCTTGCTGGAGGGCAGATCGCGGACGTGGCCGTAGGACGCCTTCACCGAGAAGTCCTTCCCCAGGTAGCGTTCCAGGGTCTTCGCCTTGGTCGGCGACTCCACGATCACCAGGTTCTTCGCCATGCCTCTCCTATTTCTTGCCGGTCGCCGGCCGCAGGACGACGACCCGCCGAAGCACGAGGGTGTCCGCGATGCGGTCGTGCCATCCCTGTTTGCGGGGGTCGAATGCGGCCCACAGGTATCCGATACCCAGGCTGGCCGTGACGATGATCCTTCCCACGACCTCGCGGAACAGGATCGTGACCCAGCCGGGACGACCGAGGTCGGTCCCTACAACGCGCAGACCGGCCGCATGCTTCCCGAGCGTCCCTCCGGTCAGGGCGGTGGTCACCACGAAGTACGTCCAGGCGATGAGCAGGACGGCAACACCTGAGGCTCGAACGTTCCCCAGCACGGCGGGATCGGAGAGCGCCTGCCGCCAGAGCGACCGGAACGGTAGCGCCCAAAGTGCCGTCAGCAGAAGGTCGAGGACGAAGGCGCCGAGCCGGGCGCCGAACCCCGCGTAGCCCACGCGCTCCTCGGCGACCGTGCTCCGCGCCGCCATCAGCTCCTCAGTGGCCATGCCGTCCCTCAGTCGTCATGCCACGTACAGGTACTTGAGGGCGGGCCCGGTCACGCCCACCGAGCGCTCCAGCTCACCGAGCGGATCGGTGACCCCGGGGAAGAACCCCCGGCTGAACAGGTCCGCGAACGAGAGGGGCCGCCGGTACTCGACCACCGTGGCGCTCTCCAGACCGGCCAGATTCCGGGCCTCCTCGATGGCGGTATCCAGGTCACCGAGGCGATCCACCAGCCCGGCGCGCTGAGCCTGGAATCCCGAGATCGGGCGGCCGTCGGCCAACTCCCGGACCTCCAGCTCGTCCATGTGCCGGCCCTCGGCCACGACCTCCACGAACCGCTCGTAGGACTCGTCCAGCAGCCGCTGGAGGATCTGCCGCTCCTCTTCGGTCATGTCCCGGAAGGGCGAGCCGATGTCCTTCAGCCGGCCCGATTTGAACACCACCGGCTCGATCCCCAGCTTGCCGGTGGCCCCTTCCAGATTCAGGAGCACCAGGATGACCCCGATGGAGCCCGTGATCGTGGAAGCGTTGGCCACCACGCGCTCGGCCCCCGCGGAGATGAAGTAGCCGCCGGACGCGGCGACCTCGCCCATCGACGCCACCACAGGCTTGCCGGCCCGTCGGAGCTGCAGGATCTGCCGGTAGATCTCGTCCGACGCGACGACCGATCCGCCGGGGGAGTTGACCCGCAGGACCACCGCACGGACCGCCGCGTCGTTCGCCGCCTGCCGGAGCTGCGCGCGAAGCTCTTCCGCCGACGCGCCTTCACCGAGCGCTTCTTCGTCGGTACCGACGATCTCGCCTTCCACCTCGATGAGCGCGATCTTGTCGGCGCCTTCGCCTTGCACGGCTACCTCTTCGAACGGACCGCCGACGACCGGAACGGAACCCGCGCCGCGACCGACGACGTACACCATTCCCAGGAACAGCAGCGCCGAGGCGACGAGCGCCACCCAGCGTTTCGTGTTCATTGACCGGCCATGGTAGCGCGCCCCACCGACTCGAACCGCAGATGGCCGGTGATAGTCTCCGGGGCCATGCTCGAGTGGATCGAGCACTTCATCACGGATTCCCTGGGCCAGTACGGCTATCAGGCCGTGTTCGTGCTGATGGTTCTGGAGTCCGCGCTGATCCCCATCCCGTCTGAAGTGACCATGGTGTTCGGCGGTTTCCTGGCGTCACGCGGTGAGCTGAGCTTCTTCTGGGTCGGGTTGCTGGGAACGCTGGCCAACGTGGTGGGGTCGTGGATCGCGTACTGGATCGGGTTGCGCGGTGGCCGTCCGCTCGTCGAGCGGTGGGGACGGTACGTGTTCCTCCGCCCCCACGAGCTGGACCGCGCGGAGGCGTGGTTCGAGCGCCACGGCGAGATGGCCGTCTTCGTCGGCCGTCTGCTCCCGGTGGTCCGCACGTTCATCAGCCTCCCCGCGGGCGTGGCCCGGATGCGATTCGGCCGGTTCACGCTGTTCACGTTCCTGGGGTGCCTGCCGTGGACCTTCGCCCTGGCGTGGGCGGGCCTGGTGCTGGGCGACAACTGGGAGGCCGTGGTTCGCTACGGGGAGCCGGTCAGCCTGGCCATCGGGGCGATCGGCGTCGCGCTCATCGCTTGGTGGCTGCTCCGCCGGCGGCGGCGGGCGCGAGAGCCCGCGCCGTCCACGCGCCCTTAGGCCAGCTCGATCTCCGCGGCCACCGACTGCAGCCCCTCGATCCCCAGGCCGAGGAACTCATCCGTGGGGATCCCCAGACGCTCCTCCACCTCGGTGATCTCCTCCCGGTTCACCCCCGGAGCGAATGCCTTCTCCTTCAGCTTCTTCTTCACCGAGGAGACCTTCATCCCCATGGCCTTCTCCGGGCGGACCAGAGCGGCGGCCACCAGCAGGCCGGCCACGGCGTCGGCGTGGACGATGGCCTGACCCAGGCGGTCGATCCGGTGCTCCTCGTGAGCGTGGGCCAGCACTCCTTTGACCACCCGTTCGTCGACGCCGGCCTCCCGCAGCCAGTCCGCGGCCTGGTAGGCGTGGCGTTGCGGGTCGTCGTGGGTCTGGTCCTGATCCAGGTCGTGGAACAGGCCCACCAGCCCCCATGTGTCCTCGTCCTCGCCGAAGTGGCGGGCCAGCCGGCGCATCACGCCCTCCACGCTGATGAGGTGCCGGGCGGTGGTCTCCTTCTCGGTCTTCTCCCGGACGAGGGCCCGGGCCTGCTCATGGTCCATCGCTCGCTCCCCTCAGCTGGTACGGCACGCTGGACAGCACCACCCGCGGCTCGAACAGCAGCAGCCGCTTGATGAACAGGGCTCGATTGTTGTGGAGGATCCGGTGCCACCACCGGGTCACCAGGAACTCGGGGAGGACGACGGCGGCCAAGGTCCCGGGCTCGCGGGTGATGCGGCGGACCTCCTCCAGGACGGGGGGGCCCATGTCGCGGAACGGGGCCTCGACGACGTCGAGGTCCATGTTGATACCCCGCTCCGCCCATTCGTCCAGGAACCCGGGGACCTCCTCCGGTTCGGTGGCCACGTACACGGCCCGCGTCTCGTGCGCGTTGAGGCTCTCGGCATAGTTCATGGCCCGGATCGTGGCGTCGTGCGGCGCGGCCACGAACGCCACCGCCACCACGCGCTGCGGGATGAGAGACCGTCCGTCCACTCCCACCAGCCGGTCACCTTCAACGAGGACCGGCACGTCCGTGATCACCACACCGGGTTCGGCCAGCAACCGCACCTTGAGGCGGAACGTCACCGGTCTGAGCAAGGCCTCGAGCAGCGATCGTTTCCGGAACAGCTCGGGGATCACCACCGTGACGAAGTCCTGCGGTCCTCGAGGAACCCGCCGTACGTGGTCGATCACGGCTCCGACGCGATCGGGCCCCTCCAGTACCGTCAGGGGAAGGCCCGAGTCACGCGACATCTCCGACCACCGGGCCTGGGCATCCTCCGTGGGGCGGGTGCCCACGTACACGGGGTCGAGGGACTCCGGACGGAGTGAGCGAACATACCCCAGCGCTTCGGCGGACGAGGCATCGAAGTCGGTCAGGACGAGCACGATCCTGTTGGCGCCGATGTCCCCGAAGCGCAGGCGGTCCCGGCTGAGCTGTCGTTCTACCGCCGCATAGTGCCGGTGCACGGCCAGGAACAGGACGACGATGAGGGGAACGGCGGCGATCACCATCCATGCGCCCTCGGCAAAGCGGGTGAGGATGGCCACGACGAGGACCACACCCGTGGTGAACGTCCCGAAGGCATTGATCGCCGCGTTCCGCCGCCACGACGGCTCCTTGAGCCGGATCCACCGCCGAACCATGCCCCCCTGGGACAGGGTGAACGCGGTGAACACGCCCACCAGATAGAGGGGGATCAGTCGTGTGAGGTTCGCATCGAACGCCCACACCAGCAGGGCGGCCAGGCCCGACAGCACGATCACACCGTTGGAGAAGACCAGCCGGTCGCCACGGTTCTTGAACTGGGCGGGCATGAACCGGTCCCGGGCCAGGATGGCCGACAGCCGGGGGAAGTCCTGATACGCCGTGTTCGCCGCGACCACCAGGATCAGCGCGGTAAACGTCTGCAGGAGGAAGAACGTGAAGCCCCGCCCGAAGACGGTCTCACCGATCTGGGACAGCACGGAGGCGGACTCCACGACCTCCTCCGTCACCCGGACGTGGAGCAGGGATGCCACGACGGTGACCCCCAGGAACAGCGTCGTGGACATCACGCCCATGACGGCCAAGGTCCTGGCCGCGTTCCGGCCCTGGGGCCGCTGGAAGGCCTGGACCCCATCGGCGATGGCCTCAACCCCGGTCAAGGCCGACGCCCCCTGGGTGGCCGCCCGAAGGATGAGGAAGATCCCCAGCGCCGCGTGCGGCTCGAGCGGGAGATCCGCGGTGTCGGCCCGCGGACATCCACCGAGGCAGCGAACCAGCCCGGTGATGATCGTGACGTAGACGGTCAGGACGAACCCGTAGGTGGGGACGGCGAACAGGAGACCGGACTCTCGGACCCCGCGCAGATTGGCCAGGGCGATGACCGCGATGAAGCCGATGGCCAGCTCGAGCTGGTACTCGACCAGCTCGGGAGCCGCCGACGTCACTGCCACCGCCCCGGCCGTGACGCTGACCGCCGCGGTCACGATGTATCCGATCAGGATCGCCGCAGCGGCCACGAGCCCCGGCACGGTGCCGAGATTCTCCCGAGCAACGATGTACGACCCACCGCCCCGCGGGTAGGCCTTGACCGTTTGGCGGTACGACGTGACGACCACCGCCAGGACCAGCGCGATGGCCGCAGCCAGCGGGACC
>DASZKM010000266.1:0-11047 GCA_035947055.1 Actinomycetota bacterium | reverse complement strand
CTTCCCCCGGGCCAGCCACAATCGTCGGCCCGCGGTGAGGTCGTGGCCGTCCTCGGCCAGCGAGATGTCGAGCGCCTGACAGAGCCGGCCGGGCCCGGCGCACAGCAGCCTGACCTCATCGAGACCGCGCCGCCTGATCATCTCCCCCATTCCTCGAACTGGCTCCAGGGCTCGCAGCAGCACCGCCGAGCCATCGCCGGTGGTGACGTTCATGCAGCTATGGATGCCGTGCGACCGGTACACGTACGCGTGCCCAGCCGGCCCGAACATCGACGCGTTGCGCGGCGTCGGTCCCCGGAACGCGTGGCTGGCGGGATCGTCCCGGGCGTAGGCTTCGGCCTCGACGATCCGGCCCGCCAGGCGACGGCCGCCCGTGGTCCGGATCACCAGCCGGCCGATCAGGTCCCGGGCCACCTCGAGCGAGTCCCGGGCGTAGAAGTCCCGGCCCAGGACGTCGGTCAGGCGCGTCCCTTGGCCAGGAACTTCTTCAACCGCGTCAGCGGCCACGTGTTGATCACCTCACCCTTCCCCACCCACCCCCGCTGAGCCTGCCCCACGCCGAACCGCAGGTTGGGCAGATGGACCGGCGAGTGGGAGTCGGTGTCGATGGCGAACCGCACCCCGTGCTCCCGGGCCCACAGGATGTGCTCGTCGTTCAGGTCCAGCCGGTCGGGGTACGAGTTCACCTCCAGAGCGGTGCCCGTCCGGGCCGCGGCCCGGAACACCTCGTCCAGGTCGTACTCGATCGGCGGACGGCGTCCGATCTGGCGCGTCGTCGGGTGTCCGATGATGTTGACCAGCGGGTGCTCCATGGCTCGGATGATCCGCCGGGTCATCTCGTCCTTCGACTGGTTGAAGTGCGAGTGCACGGATGCCACCAGTACATCGAACTCCGACAGGAACTCCTCATCCCAGTCCACGGAACCGTCCGGCTGGATGTTCAGCTCCGAGCCGTGCAGCAGGACCATGTCGCCGTTCCCCTCCAGGTCCTTCAGCCGCTTCCGTTGGGCCAGGGCCTTCTCCCGCGTCATGCGCTGCATGTACAGGAGCTCGGCGTGGTCGGTCACCGCGTAGTACTTCAGCCCCCGGCGCCGCGCCGCCTCGACCATCTCCTCCAGCGGCGCCAGCCCGTCGGTCAGGTCGGTGTGGGTGTGGAGGTCCCCCTTGATGTCTCTCTCCTGGACCAGCGTCGGCAGCTCGCCGCGCCGGGCGGCTTCGATCTCGCCGCGGTCCTCCCGCAGCGTGGGGGGGATCCACGGCAGGCCCAGCCGCTCGTACACCTCTTCTTCGGTCTCCGCCACGATGAGCTTCCCGCTCTTGGCCCGGAACAGCCCGTACTCGGACAGCTTCATCCTCTTGCGCACGGCGATCTCCCGGATCCGCACGTTGTGCGCCTTCGATCCCGTGAAGTACTGGAGCGCCGCGCCCCAGACCTTCGGCTCCACGACCCGGAGGTCGACCTGAAGCCCCTTCGTGGTCAGGACGGAGGACTTGGTTGAGCCCCGGGCCCGGACCTCCTGCACGTACCGCATGGAGGTGAACGCATCCATGACCTTCTCGGGGCGGTCCGACGCCACAAGGAGGTCGATGTCCCCGATGCTCTCGCGCATCCGGCGGATCGACCCGCAATACGCCGCCTTCCGCACGGCTCGGTCTGCCTTCAGCTCGCCGAGGATCTCTTCGGCCAGGTCGGTGGCCGCGCCGAGATGCACGCGGTCTCCCGACTGCTGCATGAGCTCGATGCCCCTCCGGAGGTTCTCCTCGGTCTTCGGGCCGAACCCGGGAAGGCCTCGCAGCCTGTGCTCGTGCAAGGCGTCGAGGAGCTCCTCGGGCGTGGAGATCTTCAGGTCCTCGTGGAGCTTCATGGCCCGCTTGGGCCCCAGCGACGGGATGGCCAGCAGCGAGCGCACGCCGTCGGGGATCTCCGAGCGAAGCTCCTCCACGGCCTGGATCGTCCCGGTCCGGAGGAACTCCACGATCTTCTCGGCGATCGACTTGCCGACGTTGGGGATGCCGGTTAGGCCCTTGAGGTCCAGCTTCTCGATGTCGCCGTGGTACCCGCCCACCGAGCGGGCCGCCTTCTCGTAGGCCCGGGCCTTGAACGCATCGCCGCCGGCGATGGCGATGAGGTCCGAGTACTCCTGGAGGAGCTCCTCTACCTCGTCGTTGGACCGCGCCACGTCAGGCGTGCTGGAGGAGCCAGAGGAGCAGGGCCTTCTGCGTGTGCAGGCGGTTCTCGGCCTGGTCCCACACCACCGAGCTCGGCCCATCGATCACCTCGTCGGCGATCTCCTCTCCGCGATGCGCCGGGAGGCAGTGCAGCACGATGGCGTCCTCCGCGGCGCGGGAGAGCGCGGCGCCGTCCAGGCGGAACGGCGAGAACACCAGGACCCGTTCATCGTGCTCCTGCTCCTGTCCCATCGACGCCCACACATCCGTGTACACCGCGTCGGCCCCTTCGGCCGCGGCCTTGGGGTCGTTCGTCACCTGGATGGCGCCGCCCGTGGCGGCGGCGATCTCCTCCGCCCGCTTGACTACCTGCGGGATCGGCTCGTACCCGTGTGGGGTGGCCACCCGGACCTGCATCCCCAGCATGGCCCCGCCCAGCAGCAGCGAGTGGGCCACGTTGTTGCCGTCCCCCAGGAATGCCAGCGTGCGGCCGGCCGCCTCCCCCTTCTTCTCCAGGACGGTCAGCAGGTCGGCCAGGATCTGGCAGGGATGCTCGTAGTCCGACAGGGCGTTGCTCACGGGGATCGTCGATGCC
This sequence comes from Actinomycetota bacterium, assembly GCA_035947055.1. Classification (GTDB taxonomy): domain Bacteria; phylum Actinomycetota; class UBA4738; order UBA4738; family CALAEC01; genus DASZKM01. The sequence goes on along the minus strand of DASZKM010000266.1, from coordinate 8,283 downwards.
GACGCCAGCGCTTCCAGACGCTCCTGACCGAACGTCCGCAAGGCCACCGCGTCGACGTACCGGGACAGCACCCGCCCCGTGTCCTCGATGGTCTCCCCCCGCCCCAGCTGGAGCTCCGACGAGGACAGGACCACGGGATGGCCACCGAGCGTTGCCACCGCCACCTCGAAGGAGACCCGGGTCCGGGTGGACGGCTTCTCGAAGATGAGCGCCACCGCCCGGCCGGCAAGGGCCGAGGCGTGGTCGGCCGGCGACTGCTTCACCTTCGACGCCAGCTCCAACACATGGAGGAGCTCTTGGGGATCGAGGTCGTCGATCGACAGGAAGTGACGGGCCACGGCCCGAGTCTATCCCGGAGCGGGAAGCGTCCGGGCGGGCCCTAGCCGGCTCGGAGCTCGGCGTCGACCTCCTTGGCCAGACGAGCGCTGATCGTGTTCACCAGGTCGTCGGCTTCCTGGTCGGTCAGCGTACGGTCCGGGGCCCGGAAGTCGACGGAGAACGCCAGGCTCTTCTTCCCCGTGGGGATGGGATCCCCCTCGAACACATCGAACAACAGCACGCGGTCCAGAAGCGCTCCGGCCGCGTCGACGAGCGCCGCGCGAACGTCTCTCGCCGGGACGTCCTCCCCCACCACGAAGGCCAGGTCTCGGTGGACGGGCGGGAAGCGGGAGACGTCGCGGAGGGCCGGCAGCGTTGACGCCGCTGCCAGGAAAGGCTCGAGCCGGACCTCCATCGCCGCCACCCGGGCGGTGAGATCGAACGCCGCCGCCGTCTCGGCGTGCAGCTCGCCCACCTCCCCGATCGGATCCTCGTCGAGGTGGAGAACGGCGGAGCGCGCCGCGTGCCACGGTCGATCCAGCGGCTTCCCCAGGGTCCAGTCATCGATCCCCAGGCCCGCCATCAGGTGCTCGATCACCCCCTTGAGGTCCAGGAAGTCCTGGTCTCGCGGCTCGCCCGGCCACTCCTCGGCCGCCGGTCCCGTCAGCAGCACGACCAGCCGGTCCTCCTCGGTGACGTCGCCGTTCATCTCGAACGTCGCACCGATCTCGAACAACCGAACCGACGGCCGCCGGTGTGCGACGTTCCTCCGAGCGGCCCGGAGGAGACCGGGGAGCAGGCTGGTGCGCAGGTGGCCCTCGTCCTCGGAGACTGGATTCGCCACCGGCACCCCGGCTCGCCCCGGGAACAGCTCAAGGTCCCCTGACGAGGCGAACGACCACGAGCGTGTCTCGACCAATCCCACCCCGGCCAGCAGGTCGCGAAGCCGCCGGGCCAGCCGCTGCGGGGCCGTGAGGCCGCCGCCCTGCCGCACGCCGGGCAGCGTGGACGGCACGTGGTCGTATCCGCTCAGCCGGGCCACCTCCTCGATGAGGTCGACCTCGCGTTCCAGATCGACCCGGGCCGACGGGACCTCGACCGCCACGGTGTCGCCTTCCTCCGACGCGGGCAGGCGAAGGCGGGCCAGGGCCTCCCGGACGTCGGCCGCCGACAGATCGGTTCCGAGCAGCGCCGCGGCCCGCTGCGGCCGGACCGCGACGGTCTTCCTCGGCGGAACCTGGCCCACGTCAACCGCACCGGCCAGCACCGTTCCCCCCGCCCAGCTCGTGGCCAGGGCGGCGGCCCGGGCCGCGGCGGGACCGACCGCCTCCGGGTCGGCGCCTCGCTCGAACCGGATCGACGCTTCGGTCCGCAGGCCGAGTCGCCGCGCGGTGCGCAGGATCCCCACGGGCTGGAAGTACGCGCTCTCGATCAGCACGTCGGTGGTCTCAGCGGAGACCTCGCTGTCACCGCCGCCCATCACGCCGGCGATGGCCACGGCTCCTTCGACGTCCGCGATGACCAGGTCCTCTGGTCCGAGTGTCCGCTCCTCTCCGTCCAGGGTCACCAGCCGCTCGCCATCGTCCGCCGGGCGGACCACGATGCCGGGCCCGGCCAGGCGCCGGAGATCGAACGGATGCAGCGGCTGCCCGAGCTCGAGCATCACGTAGTTGGTGGCGTCGACGACCGCGCTGAGCGGGCGCATCCCCGCCGCGGCCAGGCGGACCTGCGCGCGCACCGGGGCCGTCGCGTGGCGCACGCCTCGGATCACCCGCGCCAGGTACCGGGGACACCGTTCGGAGTCCTTGACCTCCACCGTGGCCGCGTCGTCCGCCTTCTCCGGCCCCTCCTTCACCGACGTGTCCGGCAGCATGAGGTCCGCTCCGGTCACCGCGGCCACCTCCCGGGCCACACCCGCGATCGACAGCAGGTCGGGACGGTTGGGGAACACCTCGATGTCAAGGACGGCTTCGTCCAACCCAAGCGCTTCCTTCAGGTCGCTCCCCGGCTCCAGCTCCTCGTCCAGGATCAGGATCCCGGTGTGGTCGGTGGAGACGCCCAGCTCCTTCGGCGAGCACAGCATCCCCTCGGACGCCACACCGCGAAGCTCCCGGCGCTCGATCTTCTCGGCCATCCCCGGCAGCGTGGCGCCGGGGGCCGCGTACGGCACGAGGTCACCGGGCTTCATGTTCCGAACGCCGACCACGACCTCCCGCTCCGCGCCCCCGGCGGCGACCCGGGCCACACACAGGCGGTCGGCCTGGGGATGATCTCGGACCTCTTCCACCCGGGCCACGAGCACGCCGGACAGCTCGTCCCAGGGACGAAGGATGCGGTCGACCTCCACCCCGTGCCGGGTCAGCAAGTCCGCCACTTCCTCGGCCGACAACGAGGTCGGCGACAGCTCCCGGAGCCACGACAGCGGGACCCTCACGGTGTCACCCTGCTGCGGCGAGCTGTCCGAGCACCCGGACGTCGCCCTCGTACAGGAGGCGGATGTCGGGGATGCCGTGGCGGAGCATGGCGATCCGCTCGATGCCCATCCCGGCGGCGAACCCCGTGTACCGCTCGGGATCCACGCCCACGGCCTCGAAGACGACGGGATGGACCATCCCCGCTCCCAGGATCTCCAGCCATCCGTTCCCGCACACTCGGCATCCCGCGCCGTCGCAGAAGAAGCAGGACACGTCCACCTCCGCGCCGGGCTCCACGAACGGGAAGTACGACGGCCGCAGGCGGATGCGCTGCTCGGCGCCGAACATGGACCGGGCGAAGGCTTCCAGGGTTCCCTTCATGTGGGCCAGCGTGAGGCCCTCGTCCACGGCCAGGATCTCCACCTGATGGAAGACCGGGGCGTGCGTCGGATCCGCCACGTCGCGGCGGAAGCACCGGCCCGGGGCGGCCACGTACACGGGCGGCGACTCCGCCTCCAACGTCCTGATCTGCACCGGTGAGGTCTGCGTCCGGAGCACCAGGTCGTCGCGTCCCGGAACGTCGAGGTACAGGGTGTCCTGCATGGTCCGGGCGGGATGGTCCGGTGGGATATTCAGCGCCTGGAAGTTGTGCCAGTCGTCCTCGACCTCCGGACCCTCTCGAACCTGGTACCCCAGCCCGATCAACGCGTCGAGGATGCGCCGCTCGGTGTACGTCAGCGGATGCAGTGCGCCCAGCGGCGGCCGGCGACCCGGCAGGGTCACGTCGAGACGGTCGGCCCGGGCCACGGTTCGGTCGGCCTCCGCTCTCAGCGCGTCCCCGCGAACGGCGACGGCGGTGCGGATCGCCTCGAATGCTTCGTTGACCGCCTTCCCCACGTCGCGTCGCGACTCCTCGGGAAGGTCGCCGAACGAGCGTTGGACCGCGGCCAACGGACCCTTCCGCCCGAGCACCGCCTTCTCGGCGCGCTCCAGCTCCTCGAGGGTGGCCGCCTCCTTGACGGACGCCACGCCCTCGTCGCGGGCCCGGCGGATGGTGTCCAGGGCTTCGGCGGCGTCCATGGACGGGTAGTGTACGGCCGCCCGAGGAAGGGACGAAACGCGTGTTCATCGTGACCCGCATCGACATCCGGCGACCGGCGGAGGCGGTGTGGCCCTACCTGGTCGACTGGGAAGGCCTTCCCCGATGGATGCATGACGCCCGAGACGTCCGGGTCACCGGAACGCGTGAAGGGGTGGGGGCGGAAGCGATGGCCACCATCCGCATCGGCGGGATCACCACCACGGATCCGATCCGGGTCACCCGGTGGGATCCGCCCGCCATCCTGGAGATCGAACACCGAGGGTGGGTGAAGGGCAGCGGCTATATGGAGCTGTCTCCGACCGAGGACGGATGTCAGCTGTTCTGGCGGGAAGAGCTGCGTCCGCCGTGGGGGGTGCTCGGCCGGATCGGTTTGGTCCTGTACCGCCCGATCCTCAAACGGACGTTCCAGAAGGACATCGAGCGGCTGAAGCGACTGGCGGAGAGCGCACGCCGCTAAGGGAGACGGAGGCGGTATCGGACGCCGTCGCCGCCTTCACACGTAAGCGTGCCGCCGTGCGCTTCCGCCACCAGCCGGGCCACGTGGAGCCCGATCCGCGGACCTTCGCCGGTCGACGCGTCGAACATCGCCGCGATGTCGGCCTCCTTCGGCCCGCCGCCTCGGCGAGCGACCTCGATGGCAACGCCGCTGCCCTCGGGGCGAGCCTCGATGCGGATCGGCCCTTCATGCCCCCACCACATCGCCCCTTCGCACAGCACCAGGAGCAACGCCCGCAGCCGCTCCGGCTCGATCGCGACCTCGGCCTCTCCGGCCACCTCCAGCTGGGGGTAGTCCGGGGTCCGGACGAACAGCTCCGACAGCCGCTTCAGCGTTTCGGCCACCTCTCGCCGCTCCACCTGCGCAGGCCCACGGCCGTGCTCCAGCCGGGCCGCGTCGACCAGCAACGCGATCAGCGCGGACAGCCGCTCGACGTCGATCAGGATCCCCTCCAGGAACCGGCGACGGTCCTTCTCTTCGAAGTGCTCCCACCGGTCCACCAGCGTCGAGGCGAAGCCCTTCAGGCCCGTGAGCGGAACGCGCATGTCGTGCACGGAGTTGGCGATCAGCGCGGACAGGCCACCGGCGGTTCCAGAACGCTGGCGCGCCGACTCGAACAGCAGCAGGGCCGCGGCGGCCGCCAGGTTCAAGGACTCGGCCTTCCCTTCGATCGGCACGCGGACGGTGTGCTCGGCCAGCCCGCGGATCTCCGCCGGCAACCCCCACGCCTCGTTGCCGAGCAGCAGCACGGTGGGACCGGTGAGATCCGCCTCATACATCGTCATCTCGCCGTCCGCCGAAGCCGCGAGGACCTGGGCCCCGGACTCCGCCAGCGCCGGCACCGCGTCCTCGGGCCGGGCGTCTCGGACCACCGGAAGGTGGAACAGCGAGCCGGCCGACGCCCTGACCGTCTTCGCGTTGTACACGTCGACCGAGTCCGAGCTGAACACCACACCGCCTGCGCCCGACGCGTCGGCGGAGCGGAGGATGGCGCCGGCGTTGCCCGGGTCGCGCACCGAGCACAGCACCGGGATGATGCCTTTTGTCCCCGCCGCCAGGCCCGCCTCAGCCGGAGTCAGCTCCGATAGCGGGACGTCCACGAACCGGGCCACCGCGGCCAGGCCCTGAGGCGTGACCGCGGACGTCAGATGAGCCATCACGTTCTCGCCCACCTCGATGACATCGATGCCGGATGCCCGGGCCTGCTCGGCGACCTCCGGAACCCGGCCGGTGGATCCGGGAACGGAGAACACCTCTTCGACGACCCCGGCGGCCAGGGCCTCGGCGGTGGCTTGGGCTCCCTCGACCAGGAACTTTTGATGCTGTTCGCGGATCCCCCGCTTGCGCAACTTGGCGGCCGTGGCGATGCGGCGGTTTCGAACGCTGGTGATCAAATCGGTGGCGCCGCGGAGGGCACCGCTACTCGCCGAGTCCCTGCCGGGCTACCTCCACCAACCCGGCGAACCCCTGCGGGTCCCGGACGGCGATGTCGGCCAAGACCTTGCGGTCCAGATCAAGCTCCGCGCCCTTCAGCCCGCTGATGAACGCGGAATAGGACAGCCCGTGCTGGCGGGCGGCCGCTCCGATCCGAGTGATCCACAGTCGCCGGAAGTCGCGCTTCCGGTTCCGCCGGTCCCGGTAGGCGTAGTGGCCGGAGTGCAGGAGCTGTTCGCGGGCCACCCGGAACCGCCGGGACCTGGAGCCCACGTACCCTTTGGCTTCCTTGAGGATGCCCCGGCGCTTCTTCCGAGCGTGGACGCCTCGCTTGATCCTGGCCATGGCTAGCGCTTCCCCAACAGCCGGAGGATGGCCTTCTTCTCGTGCGTGACCTGACCGGTGCGGGCCAGGCGGCGCTTGCGAGCCCGGGACTTCTTCTGCAGGAGGTGGCCGCGGTTGGCCCTGCGGTGCAGAACCTTGCCGGTCCGGGTGACCCGAAACCGCTTGGCCGCTCCTCGATGGCTCTTGGCCTTCGCCTTCACGACTGGTTCTCCTCGATCTCCGCCGGGGGCTGTTCGGGCGCCTCGACCTCGGACTGCTCTGAACCTGCGGCCCGGCGCTCCGCCGCCGCCGAACGCGCCCTGACCGGCGCTCGCTTGGTCGGCGCCAGGACCATGACCATGTTCCGGCCATCCAGCTTGGACGGCTGGTCCACGGTGGCCAGACCGTCCAGGTCCTCCACGAGTCGATCGAGGATACGCTTCCCCAGCTCCGTGTGAGCCATCTCCCGTCCTCGGAACATGATGGTTACCTTCACCCGGGCTCCGGCATTCAGGAACCGAACCACGTGCCCCTTCTTCGTCTCGTAGTCGTGCCGGTCGATCTTCGGCCGGAACTTGATCTCCTTGACCTCGATCCGGGACTGCTTCTTCCGCGCTTCCTTCAGCCGCAGGCCCCGCTCGTACTTGAACTTGCCGTAGTCCATGATCCGGCACACCGGCGGCGCGGCCTGGGGCGCCACCTCCACCAGATCCAGATCGGCCGCTCGAGCGCGCTCCAGGGCGTCCTGCACCGGCACGATGCCGATCTGGGACCCGTCTGCCCCCACCAGCCGGACCTCCGGAGCGCGGATGCGCTCGTTGATACGCGGCTCAACGGAGACTGAGCATCACCTCCGAGGAGTCGCCGGCGGGGTCCTTCAATTGCGGCGCGAGACAGAACGTTCCATGCAGGAGGCAGTATAGGGCCCGGCTGTCAAGGCTGTCGATACCAACGCGCCCGCCCTTCGGGGCGCTCTCCCAAACGAAAGGGAGCCCCCGAAGGGGCTCCCCGAACCGTATGCGTCGGTGGCTATCCGACCGGCTTGACGTTCGACGCCTGCTGGCCCTTGGGGCCGTCGACGATCTCGAACTCGACCTCTTGTCCCTCGGTAAGGGTCTTGTAGCCGTCGCCCTCGATCGCCGAGAAGTGCACGAAGACGTCTTCGCCATCGGAACGTGCGATGAAGCCGTACCCCTTCTCGTTGCTGAACCACTTCACCGTTCCCTGCGCCACGCTTCCTCCTTGCTTGACCTACGACGGACCTATTGGCCGCGCCAACGCTGAAACGCCAGGGAGCCTAGCACACGGTCAGTACGCCGGAAAACGTTTGCGACCTCCCCCGGACGGGGGACGCATCGGCAAAAAGGCCGACTTACGGGACAGAGAAAGGCCCCTCAGACTTCTCTGCATCATGCCCGATCGCCTTCCCCCCGTGCCGGCGAACGGTACGTCCGCCGACGCGGTTCCGACGGGATACATGGACGCGCTGCGAGGACCGCGGGGCGTGTGGTCGGTCGGCGCCGTGGTTCTGGTCGTCGTCCTCCTGGCGATTTGCGGCGCGTTCATCTACGTGATCGGCGGCCCCCCGAGCCCGTACATCCAGATCTTCTACCTCCCCATCCTCCTGGCCTCCGTGTTCTGGAAGGGTGCGGGTGGTGGAGTGACCGGGCTGCTGGCTGGCATGACGGTCATGCTCATCCCCCACTCACCCGAGCCCATGGTGGACGAGGTAGCCCGGCTCGCCTTCTTCGCAGGCGTGGGCGCGTTCGTGGGAGCGGCACAGGGACTCCTGGAACGCCGGCTGCGGCACGGGGAAGACCTCCTCAAGCGGATCGGTAACGTGCACGCCCGCACGCTGTCCACGTTCGCATCGACCATCGACCTGCGCGACAAGCCCACCGGCGGCCACTCGTCTCGCGTGGCGCACAACGCCCGAGCCCTGGCCGCGGCCCTCGATGTCGATCAGGAGACCGTCCGGGCAGCGTACTGGGCGGGGCTCCTCCACGACCTGGGAAAGATCGCGGTTCCCGAACGCATCCTCCAGAAGCCCGCCGCCCTGACCCGAGAGGAGATGGAGCTGATGCGCCGGCATTCCACGGTCGGCGCCGACCTCCTGCTGTCCGTGGACGGCGACATGGAGCCCATCGCCGAGGGCATCCGGTGCCACCACGAGTGGTGGGACGGCGCTGGCTATC
>DASZKM010000265.1:0-16691 GCA_035947055.1 Actinomycetota bacterium | reverse complement strand
CGCCGCGGCGACCTCGCTGCCGGTGATCCTCTACAACATCCCCGGGCGTACCGCGGTTCGCATCTCGAACGAGACCCTGCTGCGGCTGGCGGAGATCGACAACATCGTGGCCGTGAAGGACGCCACCGGAGACTTCAACGGTGCGTCGGAGCTCGTGGCCAAGGCCCCGCCCGACTTCGAGCTCATCGCCGGCGACGACATGTCGACGTTCGCTCTGGTCTGCCTGGGCGGCACAGGAGTCATCTCGGTGACCTCCCACGTGGCCGGTGAACGCATGAAGCAGATGATCGAGCTGGCATCGGCAGGGGACCTGGAGGGCGCCCGCAAGATCCACCACGAGCTGATCCCCCTGTACCAGGGCCTGTTCATCACCACCAGCCCCATCCCGGTGAAGGCCGCGATGGCTCTCGTCGGCCAGCCGGTCGGACCTCCCAGGCTGCCGCTCGTCCCCGCCACGGAGGACGAGATCGGCCGGATCAAGAAGGCCATGGAGGATGCCGGAGTCCTCTAGGCTCGTCTTCCTCGGCGGGCTCGGGGAGATCGGCCGAAACATGGCCGCCCTCGAGCAGTCCGGCAGTGTCCTGGTCATCGACGCCGGCCTCAGCTTTCCGCGCGACGACATGCCGGGGATCGACCTCGTCCTTCCCGACTGGGAGTATCTCCGGGAGCGGCAGGACCGGATCGCCGGAGTGGTCCTGACCCACGGACACGAGGACCACGTGGGAGCGCTGCCGTACCTGCTCCGCGACATGGAGCTCGACGTGTACGGCACCGCGCTGACGCTGGCGCTGCTCCGGTCGAAGTTCGAGGAGCATGAGGTCGAGGACCGGGCCCGCCTCCACGAGATCGCTCCGGGAGAGAGCGCCGAGATCGGGCCGTTCCGCCTCCGCTTCTACCGGGTCACCCACTCCATCCCCGACGGCCTGGCCGTGGCCGTCGACACCCCGGCCGGGACGTTGCTTCACACCGGAGACTTCCGGCTCGATCCCACGCCGATCGACGACCAACGAACGGATCTGGGAGGGATCGGGGAGGAAGGTCGGCGAGGGGTGCACCTTCTCCTTTCCGATTCGACCAACGCCGAACGGAGCGGGAGCGTGGGGAGCGAACGGACCGTCGGGCCCGTTCTCAGGGACATCATCGAGGCCGCGCCTCGTCTGGTCGTTGCCGCCTGCTTCGCCAGCCACATCCACCGCATCCAGCAGATCTGCGACGCGGCCGCTGCGGTGGGGCGGAAGGTCGCGTTCCTGGGCCGAAGCATGCTGAACGCCGTGGAGCAGGCCACGGCGCTGGGGCGATTTCACGTCCCCGATGACCAGATCGTGGACATCGAGATGCTCCAGGACCTCGATCCTCGCTCCGTGGCTGTGGTGTGCACCGGCAGCCAGGGCGAGCCGATGTCGGCCCTGTCGTTGATGGCCGGTCGCGAGCACAAGTACGTCCATCTGGAGGAGGGCGACACCGTGATCCTGTCGGCCTCGGTCATCCCCGGGAACGTCACCGCCATCCACCGGGTCATCGACGGGCTGTTCCGCACGGGGGCCAACGTGGTCCACGTGGGGATCGCGCCGGTGCATGTGTCGGGGCATGCCGCGGCCGACGAGCTGAAGCTGATGATCAGCCTGGTCCAGCCGCGGTGGTTCATCCCCATCCACGGCGAGCGCCGGCACCTGGCCACGCACGCCCGGCTGGCCCAGGAGGTCGGCATCCCCGCGAATCGCATCCTGATCTGCGAGGACGGGGAGGTGGTGGAGATCGGCGAGGAGCTTCGCCGGGGCGAGCCCGTCCAGGCGGGGATGTCGCTGGTCGACGGGCTGGGGATCGGGGACGTGGGCGAGGCCGTGCTCCGGGACCGACGAAAGCTGGCCGGGGATGGCGTGGTCGTCGTGGTGGTCACGATCGCGGCGAACTCCGCAGAGATCCTTGCGGGTCCGGACATCATCACCAGAGGCTTCGTCCACGACGAAGCCTCCGACGAGATCCTGGGGGAGGCCCGGCACCGCGCGGTGCTGTCCCTCAAAGAGGTCGCGGTGGAGGACGTCCGGGACACCGGCATCATGAAGCAGCACGTTCGCCGGGCCCTGGGCCGCTACTTCTTCGACGTGCTGCAGCGAAAGCCGATCATCGTCCCCGTGATCATGGAGGTCTGAGGTGCCCACACGAACCCGGAAGCGCAAGAAGCAACGCCGCGGGGTGATCGCAGCCGGAAGGACCGTGGCCCGGCACCTGGGCCCCCAGCTGGCCGACGCGATCGGTATCGCGCTGGTGGTCCTGGCCGTGCTGTCGGCGCTGGGGATCTGGTTCTCGGCGGCCGGACCGCTGGGCGGAGCCCTGGCCTTCGTCGTCCGGGGCACCTTCGGCGTGTCGGGCATCGCGTTCCCGGTCGTCGCGCTGTGGTGGGGGTTGGTGCTGATCCGGGGGACGGTGGAAGAAGAGCGGGGCCGGATGCTCATCGGGCTGACGCTGGCCGCGGTGGGAGGCCTGTCGCTGTGGTCGCTCCTGGCTGGGAATCCCAGCCCGCTGGCCGGCTTCGAGCCACTGGCCGGCGGGGGCGGTCTGATCGGATCGCTGGCGGCGTGGCCGCTGTCCCGGCTGCTGTCCGGATACGGCGCGGCCGTGGTCGGTCTGGCCATGCTGCTTCTGGGCGTCTTGGTGTTCACCGCCACGCCGCTGTCCACGGTGATCGCGTTCGTCCGAAGACCGTTCGAGCGGACCGCGCGACAGGCGCCGGCCGAGCGGCCCCGGCCGCTCTCCGGCGAGGACATCGATGAGGACGACGAGGCCTACGAGGAAGACGAGGTCGAGGCCGAGGACGACGCCGAGCTGGAGGCCGAGGCCGGCGACGTGGTCAGCGTCCCGGAAGCCGCGACGCCGCCCCCGCCCCCGCGGGGCAGCTACCGGCCTCCGCCGATGAACCTCCTCCGCCAGGCCCCCTCGACGACGAAGGGGACCCGCGACGAGCAACAGGTCATGGCGGCGCTCCAGCAGACCCTGCAGAACTTCGGCGTGGACGCCGAGGTCACGGGATTCACCCGCGGCCCCAGCGTGACGCTGTTCGAGGTCAACGTGGGCGAGGGAACCAAGGTGAAGAAGGTCCTGGCCCTGGCCGACGACATCGCCTACGCGCTGGCCACCCCCGACGTGCGGATCATCGCTCCGATCCCCGGGAAGTCCGCCATCGGCATCGAGGTGCCGAACGACACGCGGGACTTCGTGACGCTCGGGGACGTCCTCCGGACCCGGGCCGCGAAGGACGAGCCGCATCCCTTGGCCGTGGGGCTGGGGAAGGACGTGCACGGCCGGGCCATCCTGGTCCGGCTGGACCGGATGCCGCACCTCCTGATCGCCGGGGCCACCGGGGCAGGGAAGTCGTCGCTGATCAACGCCTTCGTGACGTCGATCTTGATGCGCACGACGCCCGATGCCGTTCGCCTGATGCTCATCGATCCCAAACGGGTGGAGCTGTCGCACTTCGGCGACCTGCCGCACCTGATCTCGCCGGTGATCGTCCATCCAAAGCGAGCTGCCGAAGCGCTGGGATGGGTGGTCCGGGAGATGGAGCTTCGGTATGAGTCGCTGGCCTCGGTGGGCATGCGGGACATCGACGCGTACAACGCCGCTCACGCCGAGGGGACGCTTCGCCCGCCGCCGGGACGGGAATCGGAGTTCGGACGGCTGCCGCACATCCTGGTGGTCATCGACGAGCTGGCCGACCTGATGATGGTGGCGCCCCGCGACGTCGAAGACGCCATCTGCCGCATCGCCCAGATGGCCCGGGCGGTGGGGATCCACCTGGTGGTGGCCACCCAGCGCCCGAGCGTCGACGTGGTCACCGGGCTGATCAAGGCCAACATCCCGTCGCGGATCGCGTTCATGACCGCCAGCGCCGCGGACTCCCGGGTCATCCTCGACGTGGGCGGCGCGGAGAAGCTCCTGGGCCACGGCGACATGCTGTTCCTGCCGTCGTCGGCCTCGCGGGCCCAGCGGATCCAGGGCGCCTGGGTCACCGAGCGGGAGATCGAGGCCGTTGCCGGATGGGTTCGCAAGCAGCGTGAGCCGGACTACGTCCAGGGCATCGAGGGCCTCAACACGCCGCCCTCCGACGACGACGACGAGTCCCTGGGCGGCGACGACGCCTCACTGGTCGAGCAGGCCGCCGAGCTGGTCATCCGGTCGCAGCTCGGCTCCACGTCCATGCTCCAGCGGAAGCTGAAGGTGGGCTTCGCCCGCGCCGGCCGGATCATGGACGTCCTCGAGGAACGGGGGATCGTCGGCCCATCCCAGGGCTCCAAGCCCCGGGACGTCCTGCTCACATGGGACGAATGGGTCGAGGCCAGGGCCCGGACAGGCTGACCGCCGCCCCTCGGGGCCCGGCGGCGTGACCGGGGTCGGTACACTGGTCTCCCGGCCATCATGCAGAGCAGTACCGACACCGGAATCGGCCGCGCGCTGCGGGCGGCTCGCCAGCACCGGCGAAAGTCCATCGAACAGGCGAGCCGGGAGACGCGCGTTCGGGCCGAGTACCTCGAAGCGCTCGAGCGAGAGTCGTTCGACGCGCTGGGCAGCGACGTCTACGTCCGCGGGTTCCTGCGCTCGTACGCCAAGTATCTGGGACTGAATCACCACAAGGTGATGTCCGCCTACGAGCGGGCGTTCGGTCCGCCGCGGCCTCGTCCGGCTCCCGTGGAGCGCTCTCCGGGAGTGGGACCGACCGAGGCCGTGATCCTCACCGAGCGACCGAAGCCGAACTGGATCCTGGCCGCGCTGGTCGCCGTCGTCGGGGTGGCCGCCGCGGCCGCCATCGGGTTGTTCGATCCCGACACCGCGGTTCCCGATCCGACGACGGCGGTCCGGCCGCCGGCCGTTCCGATCAACTCCCGGTCGGTGGAGGTCGGCCTCACCGCCCACCAGGAGGTCACGCTGTCCATGGTCGTCGACGGACACCCGGTCCGGCCGATCACCCTGGAGGAAGGCGAGGTCCGCTCGTTCGAGGCGGATGACCAGATCACGGTGCGGCTCTCGGAGGGAGGAAATACCGTCGATCTCACCGTGAACAACCAACCGGTACCGGCCGGACAACGGCACGCCCCGTACGAGCAGACATTCACCCCCCAGAGCTTCCGGGACCGGCCATCGAGCGCTCCCGCCTCGTGACGCCGTTCGGCCTGGGATGGCCGAACGTCATCTCGATCGCCCGGATCCTGCTCGCTCCCGTGCTGGCCGTGCTGATCCTGTCCCGGAACGACGCGGCGGCATCGGCGGCGGCGGTGCTGTTCGTGGCCGGGGCGGCCACGGATGGGCTCGACGGGTACCTGGCCCGCCGGTACGCCAGCGCCACCCGTCTGGGCCAGTGGCTGGATCCGCTGGCGGACAAGGTCCTCATCGCCGTTCCGGTGGTGACCCTCACCGCGATCGACAGGTTCCCGCTGTGGGCCGCCCTGGTGATCGTCTTCCGTGAGCTGGCCGTGTCGCTGCTCCGGGCGTGGCTGGGAGCCCGGGGGGTGGGGATGCCCGCGTCGCGATGGGGGAAGGCCAAGACGTTGTCGCAGATCGTCGCGGTGTCCATGTACCTGCTCCCGGTCGTGTCCGGAGACGTCCGCACCGCGGTGCTGGCGGTCGCCGTGGCGCTCACCGTATGGTCGGGACTCGACTACTTCGTCAAGGCCCGCCGGCTGATCCGGTCCGGCAGCCGATGAGAGCGGAGGTCCTCGGGATCGGGACCGAGATCCTGCTGGGCCAGATCGCCAACACCAACGCGCAGCACATCTCGCAGCGGCTGGCCGACATCGGCGTGGACGTCCTCCATCACCAGGTGGTGGGGGACAACGTGGAGCGGATCGCCGAGGCCATCGCACTGGCGCTGTCGCGGGCCGACGTGGTGATCGCCACCGGCGGGCTGGGGCCGACCGGGGATGACGTCACTCGCCAGGGCATCGCCGCGGCGCTGGGACGGGCGCTGGTGCGTCGGCCCGAGATCGAGGACTTCCTCAGGGAGAAGTTCCGCCGCCTGGGGCGGAACATGCCCGAGTCGAACCTGGTACAGGCGGATGTCCCGGAGGGGGCCAGGTACATCCTCCCCGAGCGGGGCACGGCGCCGGGGCTCGCTGTAGAGCATCAGGGTCGGCGCCTGTACGCGGTCCCGGGTGTTCCCGCCGAGATGGTGGAGATGCTCGACGGGACCATCCTCCCCGAGCTCGGATCCGTGGTCGGCCCGTCGGGGATCGTCTCGCGTGTGCTTCGGGCCACCGGGATCGCGGAAGCACGGGTCGGCGAGCTGCTGGACGACCTGTTCGCGGCGCAGACCAACCCCACGCTGGCCTATCTGTCGTCGGCGGGGGAGGTGCGGGTCCGGATCTCCGCCAAGGCCGCGACGCGTGAAGAGGCGGCAGCGCTGATCGGGCCGGTCGAGCAGGAGGTCCGCCGGCGGCTGGGCACAGCGGTGTTCGGGGTGGACGACGAAGAGCTCGAAGGGGCGGTCGGACGCCTGCTCAGGGATCGAGGGTTGCGACTGGCATGCGCGGAGTCCCTGACCGGTGGAGGGGTCGCCTTCCGGCTGACCGGCCTTCCCGGCGCTTCGGACTACTTCGTCGGCGCAGCGGTGTGCTACTCGGACGAGGCGAAGCGCTCCGTCCTGGGGGTCTCCGAGGAGACGCTGCAGGGCGCGGGTCCTGTCAGCGAGGCGTGTGCCCGGGAGATGGCGCAGGGGGCCCGGAAGGTCTTCTCCGCCGATGTGGGGTTGGCCACCACGGGCGTGGCCGGGCCGGATCGGGCCGGAGACCATCCCCCCGGCGAGGTATGGGTGGCGGTGTCGAGCGATGGGGCAGAGGAGGCCACGAGGTTCACCGCGCCGGGAGACCGGCCCCAGGTGCGCCGGTGGGCCGAGCAGGGGGCGCTGGAACTTCTGCGTCGCCACGTCCTGGGCAGCGCTTCGACGGACGGCTGAAGGTGGCTCGCGACCGGGCGGCCCGTCCGGAAGCACGTCCCCTTCGGCTATTCGCCGCGGTGGACATCCCGCCGGCGGCCACTCGCGCCGTGGTGGAAGCCGTGGAGCCGTGGAAAGAACAACTCGGTTCCGGGCGGTGGGTCCGTCCGGAGAACTGGCACATCACGATGAAGTTCCTGGGCCGGACGTACCCCCGGCTCCTTGACTGGGTCCACGAAGCGTGTCGCGAGGCAGCCGCGGAGATCCGGCCGTTCCGCGTGTCGCTGAGCGGCCTGGGAGCGTTCCCCAGCGTGGGCCGGGCCCGGGTGCTGTGGGCCGGCATGGAGGACGAGGGCGACGGCTTCCGGGCCCTGGCTTCGGCGTTGGATAGGAGGTTGGAGAAAGAGTTCAAGCCGGAGAAGCGGCCGTTCACCGCGCACCTGACCGTGGCTCGGTTCGATCCGCCGATCCGGCTCAAGGAACACGCCGAGGAGCTGGCAGTCACCGAGATCCGGGCCCGTCGGTTCACGATCGGGGAGCTGGTGCTGTACCGAAGCCATCTGTCGCCGAGGGGCGCGCGCTACGAGCCGCTGGAACGGTTCCCGCTCCGCGGATAGCATCCGGTCGTTGACTTCGAACGTATGTTCGCCTAGCGTTTCGCTTGCGTCCCCCAAAGAACAGGAGTGTAATTCGAGGCGTGTGATCCGTGTCAGTGGCTCCCGGTAGCCTCCGCGCGGATCGACACGAGGGAGGTACGGCCTTGGAGAAGGAACGGGAACGGATGCTCGATCTGACCCTCCAGCAGATCGAGAAGGCGCACGGCAAGGGCGCGGTGATGCGCCTCGGCGAGGACGCCGGCGCGGTGGGCATCTCGGTGATCCCCACCGGGTCACTGGCCCTGGACGTGGCCCTGGGAGTCGGCGGGATCCCCCGCGGACGGATCGTGGAGCTGTACGGCCCGGAGGGCTCGGGGAAGACCACCGTGTCCCTGCACGTGATCGCCGAGGCCCAGGCCAAGGGCGGGATCACCGCGTTCATCGACGCCGAGCACGCCCTGGACCCCACGTACGCCCGGACGCTGGGCGTGAACCTCGACGAGCTCCTGGTGTCCCAGCCCGACAACGGCGAGCAGGCCCTGGAGATCGCCGATCTCCTGTGCCGCTCGGGAGCGATCGACCTGATCGTCATCGACTCGGTGGCCGCGCTGGTCCCTCGGGCCGAGATCGAAGGCGAGATGGGCGACACGCACGTCGGGCTCCAGGCTCGGTTGATGTCCCAGGCCATGCGGAAGCTGGCCGGGTCGCTGTCGCGGTTCGACACCACGGTGATCTTCATCAACCAGCTTCGGGAAAAGATCGGCGTGATGTTCGGGTCGCCCGAGACCACGCCGGGTGGCCGGGCGCTGAAGTTCTACTCGAGCGTCCGTCTGGACGTCCGCAAGATCGACAACCTCAAGGACGGGACCGAGGTGGTCGGGTCGCGGGTCCGGGCCAAGGTGGTGAAGAACAAGCTGGCCCCACCGTTCCGGCTGGCCGAGTTCGACATCATCTACGGCAAGGGGATCTCCAAGGAGGGCAGCCTCATCGACGTCGGCGTCGACCTGGAGATCGTGCAGAAGAGCGGCGCGTGGTTCACCTACCAGGGCGAGCAGCTGGGCCAGGGCCGGGAGAACTCCCGCCAGTTCCTGGCCGAGCACAAGGACATCGCTCAGGAGATCGAGCGGCGCATCCGCGATGCCGTGGGGCTCACATCGTTCGGTGAGCTGGAGAACGAGACCCCGATCGCCGTGGAAGCCGAGACTGCCTCCACCGAACCCGCCAAGGCGAAGGAACCCGCCAAGGCAAAGGCGGCGGCGCGGTAGGGGGGTCCGGGGGGAGTAGCTCGACCCATAGGAGTGATGAGCCTGAGTCGAGAAAGCGAGCGGTCCCCCCGGGACAAACGATGAGCGCCGCGGAGCGGCCCCGGATCCCCGTCAAGGACCGGGCGCTCCGGCTTCTCTCCGCTCGCTCCCGCAGCCGGGCCGAGCTCCGTGATCGGCTTCTCCGCGCCGGATACCACCCGTCGGAGATCGAATCCGCCATCGCCGACCTGGAGGCCGTCGGCCTGGTGGACGACGAGCGGTTCGCCCGGGAGATGGCGGCCAAGGACCGGCGCCGGGGGCTGGGGCGAAGGGCCGGCCTCGCCTCCCTTCGCGGCAAGGGTGTCGACCGAGCGCTCGCCGAGCGCGTCACGGAGGAGACGCAATCCGAGGACGAGGAAAAGCGCGCGATCGAGGTGGCCCGGGCCCGGGTGAGCCGGCTCCGGGGCCTGGACCCCCCTGTGGCCCGGCGCCGCCTGCTGGGGTTCCTGCTGCGCCGGGGATACGAAGGGGAGACCGCCCGGTCCGCAGCCCGGCGCGTCCTCGAGGAAGAAGACGCCCGATGACCCAGGGCGGGGAGCGCTTCCTGCGCGACCTCGCCGAGCGGTGGCGACGCTCGGCCGATGAGCCCCGTCGGGAGATGGTGGATAGCCTGTTCCGGGACCTCCTCGCGGGCCTGGGGCCGTTCACCCAGCGGGAGATCGAGGTCTTCTCGCGGGGGATGGCCGTGGCCGCGCTGTCGACCTCGATGAGCGGGCTGAACACGCCCTTCCAGGATGTCGACGAGGTCCTCACCTTCGTCCAGCTCATCGCGTGCCGGGCCGCGGTCGAGGCCGAGAACGCCCGGCAGGCCTGACGACCCGCCGCCCGGCTGCGCATCCCCCGGTACGCTGGCGAGGTGGCTGCCACGTTCGTCGGGCGGGACGCTGAGCTAGCCAAGCTCGAGCAGCTGACGACTTCGGCCGTCGAGGATGGAACCGCCGCCGCCGCTGTCATCCTGGGCGACCCGGGAACCGGGAAGAGCCGACTCCTTGCCGAGGCAGCAAGCGCGTGTCCGATCCGGGACCACATCCATGTCGCCGGGTACGAGCCGGAGCGAGAGGTCGCCTTCGCCGCGGTGCGCGGCCTGGGCAGACTGCTCGCGAATGACTCGGAGGAGAGTCGCCACCTCACTGAGCTGCTCATCGGAGGACGTGGTCCGGTTGAACCGCTCCAGGTGTTCGAAACCGTCCGCCTGGCGCTCGACAAACTCGAGTCCGCGCTGCTGCTTGTCGAGGACCTCCAGTGGGTGGACCGGTCCTCGATGGCGCTGCTGCACTATCTCGCTCGCTCCGCCCAGCAGGAAGCGCTGCCCGTGGTCATCCTGGCCACCGGTCGCCCGTCGGCCGGGGTGGGAGCATTCGCTGAGTCCCTTCGCCGGGCGTTCGGTGAGCGGTTCGTCTCTCTGGCGCTCGGCGCTCTGGACCGCATGTCCGGCATCCGGATGGTTCTGGAGCTGGCCCCCCACCTTGATCCGGGCGACGCGGCGGAGATCTGTGAGCGGGCCGGGGGGATCCCGTTCTGGCTGGAGATCCTGGCCAGCAGCGAGGAGGGGGAAGCCGAGGTCGGCCGGGTCATCACGGAGCGGCTGCGCGGTGCCACCGCGGACGCAGCAGCCATGCTGGCCGTGCTTGTTGTCGCCGGCCGCCCGGTCCAGGAGGACGAGGCCGCCACCGTCCAAGACTGGCCGGCGGCCAGGGCCCGGGCGGCGATCGAGGAGCTGGTCTCCGCCGGTCTCGCAGTGGAAACGGCAGGTGTCATCCGCCCCACCCACGACCTGCTCCGGTCGGCGGCGGCCGTGCAGATTCCGTCGCGTCGGGTGGCTCAGCTCCACCGCCGCTTCGCCGAGCGGCGAGAGCAGGATGCCGAAGGGGATCCGCTCCTGCTCCTCGAGGCCCTGGAGCATCGCCACGCCGGTGATCTCCCAACCGCGGAGGCGGCCCTCCGCCTGGTCCGCTCCCCTCGCCGTCGGCTCCTGGGCAAGGAGGGGCTCCATCGGGTAGCCCGTATCGTGGCGGGAGCCGACCCGGGGAGGACGGTGACTTCGGATCTTCGGGCCGCGCTGGCGACGCTCGCCGCGGACCTCGGGGAGCACGGCGCAGCCCTGGAGCTGTGGGCCTCCCTGGTGGATCGTCTCGCCGACCGTAGCCTTCGAGCCCGGGCCGCAATCGCCGCGTCGAGGGCGGCGTACGAGCTGGAGCGCCGAGACGCGGCCTGGACGTTCCTGGAACGAGGGCGAACGCTGGCGGGGGCCGACGCGGAGCTGTCCATCGAGGCGGACGCGCTGGAGGCGACGATGCTCCGATGGATGGAGCACCGTCCTGACGACGCTCGGGCGACCGCGGAGCGCGCGGTCGATTCGGCCCGGGCCTGGGGCGGGGCCGCCCTGATGCCGCGAGCAACGCGCTCCGGTTACCTCCAGGCGCTGGTTGCGTTGAACCACGCCGCGCTCCAGGACGACGACCCCGCACGGATGCTCGAGATTTCCGACGAGATCGTCGAGGCCGCAAGGGGGTTCGAGGACCTGACGTATCTCCGAGCGCTGACTCACGGTGGCTACGCCCGGTTCGCGCTGGGGCGGGCGGGCGAGGCCGATCTGCGGCTGGGTGCCGCCTGGCGGGAAGCCCGGAGCAGCTACCTCCACTCCGCCATCGTGGACGCGGGATTCTGGCTGGCCCGGGTTCTCCTGGCATGGGGGCGCGTCCTTGAGGCTGAGGAAGTGGCCGTGGAGGTCACGGCGCTAGGACAGCGCGTCGGTTTCACGTCGCGTCAGATCCACAACTGGCTGGAGGCCGCTCGTGTCTCGCGCGGAGACTGGGAGAGGGCCGTCGAGGCGCTTCGGCGCGAGGCGGCCGGTGAACCGGATCCCCATTTCCGGCTGGCCCTGCACCTCAGCGTGGCGACCGGGCTGGCGCGACTGAGCGCCTCGCGTGCCGAGGAGGAGGTGGTGCGCAGGCTGTCTTCGGGACGCGAGGACGCCGAGGCCGCCGGTTGCCGCCGGTGCCGGGGGGAGCTCCTCCTCCGGGGGGCGGAGGCGCTGGCCCGGGTTGGCGACGACGAACGGTCGCGGAGATGGCTCACGGACTGGGACAGCCAGCACCGAACGGAGTACCCCCTCTCTTCTTGGTGGAGACGGCGTGCTGAGGCGTCCCTGGCTGTGGCCACGCGTTCCGAAGAGGCGGTGCCGGCGCTGCAGGCCGCAGGTACGGAGGCCGCCGCGCTGGGGCTGCAGCTGGAGACAGTGTGGGCAGCCGTCGACCAGGCCGCGCTGGTGCGCAAGGGCGACCGGAATCGCGCCGGCGAGCTCCTTATCGGAGCGGCAGACCGGGCCCTGTCTCTGGGCGCGGAGACGGAGCGCCGACTGGCCGAGCAGGCGCTCCGGCGCCTCGGCGTGAGGACATGGCGCCGAGGCGCGGAGAGTCGCGGCATCGGCGCGCTGGAACGGCTCAGCGACCGCGAGCGACAGGTGGCCCGCCTCGCCGCGGCAGGGGCGAGCAACCCGGAGATCGCCAGGAGCCTCTTCCTGTCGCGCAAGACCGTGGAGCGCCACGTATCCAACGTTCTGGGCAAACTCGGCATCCGAAACCGTACCGAGCTGGCGGCGACCCTGGGAGCCTCCCTCGATGAACATCAACCGCAGAATGAGGGAGCTCCCCGATGATTCACCCTTCCACCCCGGCCTAACGTCCCCTCGCCGCCGCCAACCGGGCGGCGCAGGGAGGGATCCATGGCCATGGTGGTGCTGCTCCTGTCGGGAGGACGGGAGGAGATCTCGCTCGGGCCGAAGGCGGCCTCCCAACTGGCAGCGCACGGGGTGACCCGCGCGGCCGTCCTGCGAGACCGCGACGCCATCGCCGTAGTCCTGGAGGGGTGGGCGTTCGACCCAAGCCGTTCGATGGAAGCCGCGGTCGAGGCGGTGCTCGCAGACGCGGAATGTCGTCGCCTCACCACCGTGGCGGAGCTGTCCGTGTCGAGAGGAGGAAGGTCATGAGGAAGACAGTGATAGTGCTGACGATAGTTGTCGGGCTCGCAGGCGGGGCCTGCGGTGGGGCCGAACCGGTCGACGGTCCCGCGACGAAACCTGAGCCGCAAGCCGAGACCGAGCTCACGCTCGTGGCCACGGACTTCGAGTTTGACCTCGGAGGCGTGGAGTCGATCCCTCCCGGGGAGGTCCAGCTGACCCTGGACAACCGGGGCGACCAGGCGCACGAGGCCCAGCTGTATCTCCTGAACGAAGGGATCACCTACGAGCAGTTCACCGCGGCGACGGCGGGAGGGGAATCCACTCGTCTCCCCGCGGAGGCGCTGGCCATGGCCACGCCCGCAGGGGGACTGACGTCGAACGTGACCGCCGGTGAAAGCATCACACTGCCCGAGCAGGTGGCGGCCGGCACGTACGCGTTCGTGTGCCACCTCCTGGACCCGGAGTCGCTCCGCCCCCACTACCTGGACGGGATGATCGCTCCCCTCGAGGTTCGCTGAGCCCGATGCGTGGGGCGCCGATGGGCGCCCCACGCACGCGCCCATTTCGGCCTCAGGTCACAAAGCTCCCGTGGCATGGTCCTCAAGAGTGGGAAGAGCAGAGGTCCCGACCCGCCGACGACCGTTGCGCGAATGGCCGGGACGTCGTACCTTTGTGAACACGAGAGGCCATATCAACCAAGACCCTCGGGACGAGAGCGAGACCAACAGACGTGACCGACGAGCGAACGAGAACGGTGAGGGGGCGCGCGGGGCCATAGCGCCCCAGTGCTGACGAACCTGTCGTATCCGCATTCGCTCCTCGTCCCCGGGGTGGGCCGGGCCTTTCGGCTCGGCCCTTGTTATTGGGAGGGGACATGGAGATCGCAGTCGCCACAGTCGTGGCGCTCCTTGCCGGCGTGGGCATCGGATTCGCCGTGCGCAGGATCCTGGCTGCTCGGGGGGTGGCCACCGCCGAGCGGCGGGCCCGAAAGCTGGTCACTGAAGCGGAGAAAGAGGCCGAGGAGACCGTTCGGAAGTCGCTCAACGAGGTCAAGCAAGAGATCGCGGCCATGCGCCGGGAGGCCGAAGAGGACGTTCGGTCCCGGCGCGAAGAGACCCGCAGCCGCGAGACCCGCCTGGCCCAGCGCGAAGAAGCCCTGGACAAGAAGGTGGCCCAGATCGAGCGGGCCGAGCAATCGCTGCAGGACCGCAACAAGCAGCTGGACCGGCTGCGTGACGAGCTGTCCCGCGTGCAGGAGGAGCACCGCCGGCAGCTGGAGCAGGTCGCCCGGATGACGTCGCAGGAAGCCAAGGACGCCCTGCTCGCCCAGGTCACCGACGAAGCCAAGCGGGAGGCCATGGCCACGGTCCGGGAGATCGAGCAGCAGGCCAGGGAAGAGGCCGATGCCCGGGCCCGAAAGATCGTCACCATCGCCATCCAGCGCGTCGCTTCGGAGCAGACCGCGGAGTCCACGGTGTCGGTGTTCACGCTGCCGTCCGACGATCTGAAGGGCCGCATTATCGGCCGGGAGGGTCGGAACATCCGCGCGTTCGAGGCGCTGACCGGCGTCAACCTGATCATCGACGACACGCCGGAGGCGGTGGTGCTGTCGTCGTTCGACCCCGTGCGCCGGGAGATCGCCCGGCTGACCCTCGACAAGCTGGTCCAGGACGGCCGCATCCACCCCGCTCGCATCGAGGAGATGTTCGGACGGTCCCGCAAGGAGGTCGAGGAGCAGGTCAAGCGGGCCGGGGAATGGGCGGTGAGCGAGGTCGGGATCACCGACATCCACCCGGAGATGATCCGTGTGCTGGGACGGCTGCAGTACCGCACCTCGTACGGCCAGAACGTCCTCAAGCACCTGGTGGAGGCGGCGCACATCGCTGGGGTGATGGCCGACGAGCTGGGCATCGAGCCGGCGCTGGTGAAGCGAGGCGCGCTGATGCATGACATCGGCAAGGCGCTGACCCACGAGGTGGAGGGCTCGCACGCGCTGATCGGCGCGGAGCTGGCCCGGCGCCTCAAGGAGCCGCCCGAGGTCGTGCACGCCATCGAGTCGCACCACGGGGAGGTCGAGCAGCGGACGGTGGAGGCCGTCCTGGCCCAAGCCGCGGACGCCATCTCCGGCAGCCGTCCGGGGGCTCGGCGCGAGAGCATCGAGCAGTACGTCAAGCGGCTGGAGCGGCTGGAGGAGATCTGCGAGTCGCATGAGGGGGTGGCCAAGGTGTTCGCCATGCAGGCCGGCCGCGAGGTTCGCGTGATGGTCAAGCCCGAGGAGGTCGACGACCTCGCCGCCCAGGTGCTGGCCCGAGACATTGCCAAGCAGGTGGAGGAGGAGCTCCAGTACCCGGGGCAGATCAAGATCACGGTGGTTCGGGAGACGAGGTCGGTCGAGGTTGCCAAGTGAGCTCGGAGGTACGCTGGGACCGATGACCGAGCGCTACCTGATCCGAACGTTCGGCTGCCAGATGAACGAGCACGACTCCGAGCGGATCGCCGGAGTGCTCGAGGCCGACGGCATGGTCCGGGCCGAGGCGGTGGAGGGCGCCGAGGTGGTTGTCCTCAACACGTGCGCGGTGCGGGAGAACGCCGACAACCGTCTGTACGGCAACCTGGACATGCTCAAGAACGAGAAGGAGCGGCGGCCCCAGATGCGGATCGTGGTGGCGGGATGCCTGGCCCAGAAGGACCGCGGCGAAATCCAACAGCGGGCGCCGTGGGTGGACGTCGTGGTGGGCACCCACGCGCTTCCGCAGATCTTGGAGCTCCTCCGGCGAGCCGAGCGCGAGGGTCCCCAGATGGACGTGTCCGAATACACGGACGTCTTCCCCAGCGCGCTCCCGGCCCGTCGCGACGTCCAACACCACGCCTGGGTCTCGGTGTCTGTTGGGTGCGACAACCGGTGCACGTTCTGCATCGTTCCGCTGGTCCGCGGGCCACAGCGATCCAGAGCCCTGGGCGACGTCCTGGCCGAGGTGCAGGGTCTGGCCCGCGACGGCGTCGTGGAGATCACCCTGCTGGGCCAGAACGTGAACACGTACGGACGTGACCTGACGGTTCCGGGCTCCTCGCGCAAGCCGCTGTTCGGAGCGCTGCTTCGGGCGGTGAACGAGGTCGACGGGATCCGGCGGATCCGGTTCACGAGCCCGCACCCTCACGACTTCACCCCGGACGTGATCGAGGCCATGGCCGAATCGGAGAAGGTGTGCGAGCACATCCACTTCCCGCTGCAGTCGGGGTCGGACCGTGTCTTGCGAGCCATGCGCCGGTCGTACCGGTCGGCCCGGTACCTCGACTGGCTCCGGTGGATCCGGGCAGCGATCCCCGACATCGCGGTGACCACCGACATCATCGTGGGGTTCCCCGGGGAGACCGAGGAAGACTTCCGGGGCACGTTGCGGGTGGTGGAAGAGGCCCGGTTCGACGCGGCGTACACCTTCCAGTACTCGCCTCGCGCTGGCACCGAGGCCGCGGTGTACGACGACCAGGTTCCCAAGGAGGTCGTCCAGGAGCGGTTCGACCGCCTGGTCGAGGCCCAGGAACGGATCTCGTTGCAGCGGAACCATGCGCTCGAAGGCCGGACCGTCGAGGTCCTGGTGGAAGGACCCGGCCGGAAGGGCGGCGCGCAGGGCCGCACGCGGACAAACAAGGTCGTGAACTTCGCCGAGCCCGCCAGCCCCGGTGAGTTCCTGGACGTGAAGATCCTCCGCGCCCATCCGCACCACCTGACGGGCGAGCCGGTCGGAACGAGAGCGGCTATCAAGGAGGCCAGGATCCCCGCGTGACGAAGGCGCAGCTCGCTCACCGGCCCGTGACCGACCATCGCTCGACCGCCGTGCCGCTGGCCCTCGTCGGTCCTACTGCCTCCGGGAAGACCGAGGCCTCGCTGGAGCTGGCCCGCCGTCTGG
>DASZKM010000264.1:0-3522 GCA_035947055.1 Actinomycetota bacterium | reverse complement strand
TCCACGTCATCGTCGAGGTTCGACTCGCTGATCACGGCGCCGGGCTCGATCTCGGTGTACCGGCCGATCCGCACGGCCGGGCCGATGGTCACCAGGCCTTCGGCCATCTTCTCCTGCAAGGTCTTCCCGGTCAGGTCGTCCCGCATGTGCAGCGACTCCGGCGCGATCCACACGTCCGCCTGCGCGTCGTACGCCGGGCCCATCAAGTGAAGCACCGACTCGAACCGCCCCTGCAACACGTCCACCATGGTCTCGACGTAGTCGCGGACGTTCCCCAGATCGCCGATCCGACGGACGGGCTCCGCGTACACGGCGTAGTCGTTGGCCACCAGCCACGGCAGCAGGTCCTTGCCGAAGTCCAGCCGCTCCTGGCGCATCTTCTGCACGTCGGGGTGCTCGGCGGCCTTCCGCAGCGCGGCGGGATCCACCAGGTAGAACCCCGCGTTGGTCAGGAGCGGGAGGCGCTCGAAGTCGCCGGGATCGGTGACCCGGAGGTGCTCACGGAGCTCGGCGAGCGTCGGCTTCTCCACGAACTCGAAGATCCGGCACCCGGGATCGGCCAGCATGATCCCGTACTTCTCCGCCACCTCGGTCGGGGCCCGCGTCATCGCCGCGATGGTCACTGCGGCGCCGCTCTCCCGGTGGGTATTGACCATCGGCTCGAGGTCGAAGTCGATGATGGAGTCGGTGGGAAACACCAGTGCCGGCCGGTCGATCCCCCAGTACTCGAGCATGCGAAGCGTCGAGTCGGCGCTGCCGCGGGACAGTGCGTCGAACTTCACCGGTGAGTACTGGATGTCGACACCCAGGTGTTCGCCGTAATCGACGAGCATCTTCGTCTGATACCGGTTCTCCTTGCCGTGAGCGATCAGGTAGTACTCCTTGATGCCCTCGGCCTTGAGGATCTCCAGGACCCACCGGATGAGACGGCGACCCAAAAACGCCATCGCTGCTTTCGACCGGAGGTAGCCGGGAGCCTTGAGGGTGAGGGGCCGGGCCCGGACGCCCTGCCCGCCGGCCAGCCCGACCCCAACGATGTCGGTCGCGCCGGACACGAACCTCATCATACCGGCGGGTGGAACGCGGCCTTTATCGGGTCGTGGCTCGCAGCCGGCAGATGGTGCGCTCGGCGAACGGCTTGAACTCTCGGAGCGTCATGCGCGGCTTCAGCCCGGCCAGCATCCCTTCGACCAGCCCGCGATGGAGGGAGCACACCAGATCGCGGTAGTCGTCGGCCAGGTCGCGGAACGGGCAGTCGCGAAGCATGACGTCGACGCTCTTCTCCGTACGTCGGAACCGCGGGTCGAACCCGGCCCGGGACATGGCCTCCTGCAGCCGGGCCAGGTTCTGCCGCTCGGGAAGCCGCACGCCGGGCTTCGGTCCGCCCTGGGTCACGAGGTACGAGCCCCACTCTCGCGCGAGCTCGGTGGCCCGGGCGATCTCCCGCTTCGTGCGCAGCAGCCCGCACAGCATCTCGGCCAGGAGCCGGAAGTCGCGTCCCTCGTCGCCCACCGGCTGGACCGCTCGGTACTGGGTCTGGGGACGCCCCACCCCGGCCCCCCGACGAACCTGATGCGACACGAGACCGGCCTCCTCCAGCCGGCGGAGATGGGGGCGAAGTGTGTTCGGGTGGAGCGAGAGCCGGCGGGCCATCTCGCTGACGGCCACCGGCCGGCTCACCAGCCGGAGGTAGCGGTACAGTCGGAACCGGGTGTCGTCGGCCAGCGCCTTGTGCACCTCGAGGGCCTTCGCCACCGCTAGCTCCCGCCCGCAGGAATTTCGCCGGTTCGCACGGTCGAAATCAGGATAATATGGGAGCGTCTCAGCAGCGCGGCATTCGAGAGGAGCAACCGGCGTGGCCACCGAACAGCAGATCCGCGAGGCGCTTCGCAACGTCCGAGATCCCGAGATCGGAAAGCCGATCGAGGACCTCGGCATGCTGCAGAAGATCGACATCGACCCCGACGGGAACGTCCGCGTCCACGTCCTCCTGACCATCGCCGGCTGCCCGCTGAAGGACCGCATCAACCACGACGTCACCGAAGCGGTGGCGCCGCTGGACGGCGTGCGAAGCGTGCAGGTCGCCCTGGGCGAGATGACCGGGGACCAGCGCGAGCAGATGGTCACGCAGCTCCGCGGGGAGCAGCCTCCCCAGCAGACGTTCTTCACCGACGGCAACACCCAGGTTATCGCCGTGGCATCGGGCAAGGGTGGCGTCGGCAAGTCCAGCGTGACCGCCAACCTGGCCGCCGCGCTGGCGGCCGAGGGTCACCGGGTCGGCGTCCTCGACGCCGACGTGTGGGGGTTCTCGATCCCTCGGATGATGGGTGTCTCCGGCCAGCCCGTCGCGTTCAACGACATGATCCTGCCGCTGGAGTCCCACGGCGTGAAGGTCATCTCGATGGGGTTCTTCGTCCCGGACGGCACCCCGGTCATCTGGCGCGGCCCGATGCTGCACAAGGCCCTCAACCAGTTCCTGGCCGACGTGTACTGGGGCGATCTCGACTTCCTGCTCATCGACATGCCGCCGGGGACCGGTGACGTATCGCTGTCGCTGGCCTCGTTCCTCCCCGGCGGGTCGATGGTCGTGGTCACCACGCCGCAGGACGCGGCCAGCAACGTGGCCGAGCGGGCGGGCCGCATGGCCCAGCACCCGAACGTGAAGTTGAAGCTCCTGGGGGTCATCGAGAACATGACGGGCTTCGTGTGCCCGCACTGCGGGGAGACCACCGACGTGTTCGGTACCGGTGGCGGGCAGAAGACCGCCGACGCGCTGGGCGTGCCGTCGCTCGGAGCCGTCCCCATGCAGGTCTCGTTGCGGGAGGGAGCCGACGCCGGCCGCCCCGTGGTGCTGACCGAGCCCGAGTCGCCCGCCGGCCGCGCGCTGCGGGACATCGCCGACAACCTGGCCAGGACGTCGCGGACCCGTGTCGGGAAGTCGCTCCCGCTGACGGTCGCTCCGGGCTAGAGCCTTCCTCGAGCCTCAGGCTTCTCCTGGCTCGCCAGCCAGTTCCTCCCTGAGCGCGGAGACGAGCTGCTCGGGAGGCACGTACATCAGACCACCATTCTCTGGCGCTCCGTAGTCTCGAATCCATCGAATGGTTCCCGTCCCATCGACGAGGACGAAGGT
Source organism: Actinomycetota bacterium (assembly GCA_035947055.1). Lineage (GTDB taxonomy): Bacteria > Actinomycetota > UBA4738 > UBA4738 > CALAEC01 > DASZKM01. The sequence continues at coordinate 392 of DASZKM010000264.1, read as the reverse complement.
ATGCCCGGGCTCCGCCGACTCCACGCTCGCCGAGGGTGGGACTCGCCAGCGCATCACCCCATAGAGGTCAGCGACCTTGTTGTCGACGTCGGTGAGCAGGGACGAGTGGAGTCCGTACTCAGCAGCGACATGCCGCCAGCTGGAGGGATGATCAGGAGACAGGCTCACCAGCTCAACGCCGAGCTTCCCGAACCCCTCGTGCTCCTGCAGATCCACGATCTGCTCGATGCACGGCGCTCACCCCGGGCCCATGCTGAAGTAAAACAGGACGGGCCTTCCCCTCAGTTCGCCTGACGAAAACGTGGACCCATCTGCCGACGGCAGCCTGAATGCGGGGGCACTATCCCCCTCCTTCACCGGGATTTGAGGTGGGTGGGACGGTGCTTCCTCTG
>DASZKM010000263.1:0-10149 GCA_035947055.1 Actinomycetota bacterium | reverse complement strand
TAGGCTGCGGGGCGCCGCGGGCGGCGCTCGCCGCGGACCACCGGGAACTTGAGCGGGGTATGAGCCCAGCAGTACCGGGACCGGTTGTACATGGACAGACGGGTCTCGCAGCCGTCCTGCTCGCACACGCGGCCCTGGTTGTAGGTCCGGTTGGGCCGGGGCAGCTCCCTCGGCCTGGCTCCCTTGAAGATCCTGGTCTCGCTCATCTCCGCTCCCTGGCCCGTGTCGGCCATTCGGGCCACTCCTTTCAACATCGGCACAAGTGGGCCTATTCCTGAGCGAAAAGTCACCTGGGGCACCTTCCCCCGGGGATGGCCGGGGCAAGAGACGGACGGGTGGGGCGGAAGCCCTACTGGCCGCGGACCTTCACCAGGCGGCCGGGGTTGCCGACCACCACCGACCGGGCCGGGAACCGCCCCCGGACCACGGTCGAGGCCCCGATCACCGAGCCCTCCCCGACCGTGGAGCCTCGGAGGAACGTTGCCTTCTCCCCGATCCAGCAGTCGGGCCCGATCCGGACCGGCGACTTCACGATCCCCTGCTGCTGGATGGGGGTTCCCAGGTCGTCGTGCCGGTGGTCGAAGTCCCCCACGTACACCCGGTCGGCGAACAGGCAGTCGTCCCCGATCTCCACGTCCAGGTAGCAGTTCACGGTGTCCTCGCCGCCGAACACCACTCCATCCCCGATGCGCAGGAAGCCCTCGTGGCACCGGATCGCGGTCCCCCGGCCGATCCAGACCTCCCGCCCGATCTCAAGGTGGCCGAGGCCCCGCGTGCAGTGGATCTCCACCCCGCGTCCGAGAAACACCATTCCGTTCGTCACCACGTGGGGGTTGCGGAGCCGGAACCACAAATACCGTAGCGCCATGCCCCACCGGCCGGGAGAGCGGCGCCAGGTCTCCAGCCCCACCGGGGTCACCCGCCGCCGGGCTTCCGAGCGAACAGGAGCAGGTTGTAGAAGAAGCGCTTCGGCACGGCGGCGGCCAGGGCCCGGTCGACCGCCGACAATCCTCGCCACCCGAGATACGCGGCCAGCGCCCATCGCCGGCCCAGCAGTCCAGGTCGAGCCTCCGCCTCCATGGTCCGAACCGACCACCCGAACAGGCTGGCCAGGAGCTCCTCGGTCTCGATCCGGACGTCGGTGAACCCGGCCGCCTCGGCCCACCGCACGACCTGTCCGGGATCGAACGTGTGCAGGTCGACCTCGAACTCCAGATCTCGAAGGATGCGCTCCTGCTCCGACCCCGCAGGCGGAGCCGGCCGGCGGATATCCGCACCCGGGATCAGGGCGGCAGTCCGCCATGCCGTGCGAGCGGTGACCTTGGCCACCTCCGCCAGGCGGTGGCCCCACCGCGTGGGTTCCCCGGCGATGAACACGGCGCCCCCGGGGCGCACCACGCGGGCGATCTCCCGCAGAGCCACGTCGGGTTCCGGGATGTGGTGGAGGAACGCGTGGCCCACCACCAGGTCGAACTCCCCGTCGTCGTAGGGCAGACGTTCCGCGTCGGCCGATCGGGTGGCCACCGTGCACCCCAGACGCGCGGCGTTCTCGCTGCACACTTCGAGCATGCCTTCGGAGATGTCGGTTGCGTGGAGGTCCGTCGTGTACCCGGCCTGCCATAGGTTGAGGAGGAAGAACCCCGTCCCCGCCCCGATCTCCAGCACCTTGCCGTACCGCCGGTCGGGGAGCATGCGCTCGGCCCGCTCCCGCACGTATCGCACTGCGCGGGCGTCGAACCCGATCGACCACTTGTCGTCGTAGGAGGACGCTGCCGCGTCGTGGTAGCGGATGTTCGCGGTCTTGGCGTCGAGCCGCGCGGGGACCGGCGCCGGCCGAGCCACTAAGCGCCCTTGAACTTCGCCTTGCGCTTCTCGAGGAAGGCGGCCATCCCCTCTTTCTGATCCTCGGTGGTGAACAGGTCGGCGAACGTCTCTCGCTCGATGGCCAGGCCGGTCCGGAGGTCGACCCGGCTCCCCCAGTTGACGGCCACCTTGGCCGCCCGCAGCGCGGCGCGCGGCCCGTCCGCGTATTTCCGGGCCTCCTCCACCGCCGCCTGATAGGGGTCGTCCGCGACCCGGTCGACCAGCCCCATCTCCAGTGCCTCCTTCGCCTCCACCTGCCTGCCGGAGTAGATGAGCTCCTTGGCCCGGGCCGGGCCGATGAGCCGCGGGAGCCGCTGGGTCCCGCCGGCCCCGGGGATGATCCCCAGCAGGATCTCGGGCTGCCCGATCTTGGCGTCGCCGGCGGCGAACCGGAAGTCCGCGCACAGGGCCAGCTCGCAGCCGCCGCCCAGAGCGAACCCGGTAAGCGCGGCGATGGTCACCACCGGGATCTCCTCCACCGCGCTGAACACCTCCTGGAGGCCCTGGATCATGGGTCGGATCTGGGCCGGGCCCATCTCGGCCATCATCTTCACGTCGGCGCCCGCTGCGAACACCTTCTCGCCCCCGTACAGGACCACCGCGCCGACATCGTCCCGGCGGGCTGCCTCCTCCGCCGCGGCCAACAGGTCGCCGGTCAGCTCCTCGTTGATGGCGTTCATCGGGGGGCGATCGAGACGGATGGTCCCCACACCGTCCTCGACTTCCAGGCGCACGAGCTCAGGCATGGTGGCCTCCTTTTCCCTAGTGATGCAGCGAACGTTCGAGGTTGCGCAACCGCCGGGACAGCTCAACCAGGAGCTTCCTGGCGATCGACGGGTTCTTGTCTACCAACGGGACGAACGCCCACGACGCCAGCGTCAGCGTGTGGACCGGGCTCGCGGCGACAACGGTCGCGGAGCGCGGCCCGCCGTCCAGCAGCGACATCTCCCCGAAGTAATCACCGGCGCGGAGGACGGCGTGCTCGTCCTCGCCCACCAGCACCCTGGCTTCACCTTCGAGGATGAGATGGAATCCCACGCCGGTGGCGCCCTCCTCCACGATGCGCTTTCCCTCCTCGAAGGTCACTTCCTTGCCGGCCTCGTACACGGAGGAGAGCTCGTGGCGGGACAGGCCCTCGAACAGCGGCACCGACCCCAGCATGGCCAGGACATCCTTCTTCGCCACCGGCGGGATGATAGCCGCCTCGCCCGAACCGAGAGAGTGTGGTGGATCAGGCCGCCGCGGCGGCGCACCCGGTCGGGAACAGCCCCGGGTTCACGGCCGTCGGTGGCACCCGACGGAGGGTGTGCTGCTCGTAGGCGTATGCGAACCGAAGCAGCTCGGGCTCGTCCCACGCCGTACCGAGGAAGGAGAGGCCGATCGGCAGGCGCCCGTTCGACGTGTACCCGGCGGGGACGGTGATCGTCGGGTACCCGGCCGAAGCGCCGACGTTCACGTATGTGGCGTTCGGCGAGATCACCGCATCGAGGTCGTAGCGCGCGAACGTCGAGTCGATGGCGGCCCGGGCGCTGGCCCGAGCGGCCTCACGGTTCGCGATACCGGCGGTCATGTTCCCCGGCGTCGCGTCGGAGGCGATGAGCAGTCGCTGGCCGTACTTGACCTGCTCCGGGTGCTGCTCGTTGTACTTGATGATGTCCGACAGCGTCTTCACGCCGGTGGGCGGGGTCGCCTCCGTGGCCAGATACGCGTTGAGGCCGGCCTTGAACTCGTTCGGGATCGCGGCGATCTCTGCCAAACCGACCAGGCTCGTCGTGTCGAGGCCATCGATCTCCACGATCTCGGCACCGGCCGCCCGAAGATCGGCGATGGCCCGGTCAAATACCGTTCCGCGCTCCCCGGGCGGCCGGTTGCTGGCGTCGAATCCGAGCCGGGCGCCGACCAGCCCCCCACGGTGAAGGACGGCCGTGTAGTCACCCCCGGGTGGGAGACGGCTGGCGCTCGCCGCGGTTGCGGGATCACGTGGGTCGACCCCGGTCATGGCGCCCAACAGGATCGCCGCGTCGGTGACGTTCCGGGTCATCGGCCCCGGCGTGTCGAAGCTCTCCGCCAGCGGGATGATGCCGGCCCGGCTGATCAGCCCGAGTGTCGGCTTGATACCGACCACGCTGTTCGCCCAGCTGGGCGAGATGATGCTGCCCGAGGTCTCGGTGCCGACCGCCACCGTGGTGAGGGCCATCGCCTCCGCGACGCCGGAACCGGACGAGGACCCGCTCGGGGTGTCTGTGAACCGGTACGGGTTGATCACCTGTCCGCCCAGCGAGCTGTAGCCGGACGGCATGCTGAGGTCGACCCAGTTGGCGAACTCGGAGAGGTTGGCCTTGCCAAGGATGATCGCGCCGGCCGCCCGGAGCTGCGCGGTGAGGAACGCATCGTTCTTGGGGATGCTGCCCTTCAGGGCGATCGAGCCGGCCGTCGTCGGCATGTCGTTCGTCCCGATGTTGTCCTTGAGAAGGACCGGGATGCCGTGCAGCGGACCACGGATAGTGCCCGCCGCTCGCTCAGCGTCCAGCCTGTCGGCCTGTTCGAGCACGGCAGGGTGCAGCTCTCGGACCGAGTTGAGTGAAGCGCCGGACGCGTCGAAGAACGCGATCCGCTGCAGATACCGCTCGACCAACTGACGGCTGGTGAGCTGCCCGTCGGCCAGCGCCTGCTGGATCTGTGGAACGGTGGCGGTCTGGAGGTTGATGCCGCCGATCTCCACCATGCAGTCGGGGTCGGCAGCGGCCTGGCCGAGCCCGGGCACGGCCACCACGACCGCGAGCAGCGGGACGAGGGCGAGCCTCCGGGCGCGGGCGGGCACGATGTTCTCTTCGACGTCCGGGCCTCGCTTCCCTTCCGGCTCGTTGTCGGCGCGGGCGACACGCCCCGTCATAGGCTGACACCGTGCCCGCCGAGTACGACCTGATGGGTGACTTCGACGGCTCGTTCCCGTTCCAGCCGCGGTACCAGCAGGTCGCCGACGACGTCCGACTGCACTACGTCGAGGACGGTTCCGGCCAACCGATCCTGCTGCTCCACGGCAACCCCACGTGGAGCTACCTGTACCGTCGGTTCCTTCCTCCGCTGGGGGCGGCCGGGTTCCGAGCGATCGCCGTCGACCACATGGGATTTGGCCGCTCGGACCGGCCACCCGGGCACGAGCGGTACAGGCTCCGCTCCCACGTGGACAACCTGCTGGCGTTCATCCGGGAGCTGGACCTTCGCGACATCACGCTGGTGATGCAGGACTGGGGCGGGCCGATCGGGCTGGGGGCCGCCGTTGAAGAACCCGACCGCGTCGCCCGCCTGGTGATCATGAACACGTGGATCGCGGTCCTCCCCGAAGGGATCCGCCTGCCGTTCCACGACCCATTCCGGACCCGGGGCCTGGGCGAGATCCTGGCCCTGGGCGCAAATCTCTTCGTCGAGGCCATGTTCGCCGGGATGCGCCCGGAAAGCGCCACGCCGCTGGTGGCCGCGGCGTACCGGGCCCCGTTCCCGGACTACTACTCACGCGTGCCGGTCCTGGCGTTCGCCAGGGACATCCCTATCGGCGACGAGCACCCCACCGCGCCGTACATGATGGAGGTGGCCAGGAAGGTGGCCGAGCTGCGGCGGCCCACGCTGATCGCCTGGGGGATGCAGGACCGGGTGCTCCCCCCGGCGATCCTGGAGGGATGGAGGGGCGTGTATCCGCACGCCGAGGTCATGGAACTGCCGCAGGCCCGGCACTACCTCCAGGAGGACGAACCGGAAGCGATCACCGAGCGGATCGTGGCGTTCCTCCGTTCGACGAGCTAGCCCGGCGTCAGTGACGCACCTGCAATGCCGTTGCAGTAAGGTGCCGCCGTGGACGAGGTCCGCACGGTCACGGCCCGGCTCCGGCAGGGCGGCTACCGGATCACGCCGCAGCGCGAGGCCATCGTCCGCGAAATCCTCCGGGCGGAAGGGCACATCACCCCGCAGGACCTGACCCGCCGTGTGCAGCGCCGGCTCCCCGCCGTGAACGCGTCCACCGTGTACCGCACGCTGACCATGCTCGAGGACGCGGGCGTGGTTCGGCACGCGCATCTGGAACGCGGCGCGGAGTACCACAGGGCCGAGGACGCCCCGCACGTCCATCTCACCTGCTCGCGCTGCGGCGCCGAGGACGACCTGTCGATGCAGGAAGCGGAGTCGCTCGGCGAGGTGGTGCGGAGGCATCGCGGGTTCACGCCGGACCTGACCCATTTCGCCATCTCCGGCCTGTGCGCCGATTGCCGGGCGGCCGGCTAGGCGAAGAACGCGGGGAGCACCGACTCCATTCCCAGCACGAACAGCGTTCCCAACACCAGGCTGAACACGGCGGTCAGGACCCCGACCGCGGCGTAGACCGAAAAGTTCCGTGACGCGCTGAGGAACCCGACCGCGGAGCCGATGGTGATGAGGGAATTCGAGATCAGCAGCCCGACGATGAACGCCACCAGGACGGCCACGCCTACCGCGGTGCCACCCGCACCGGCAGCAGCCAGGAAGATCAAGACCTGGGAAGGGGTCTCCGCACCGATGCCGTGGATCATCCCCACCGCCACCGAGGTGCCGACTCCATAGTTGGGTACCTCGTCGCGTTCCGGCTCACGGTGATGGTGGTGGCCCGGACGCCCGTGGTGCCCGTGGTGCCACAGCGCGGGGTCGTCGGGTGAGCCCTCCTCCGCGGCGGCACCGTTCTCGGCCGCCGTGCGGGCCCGGTCCCGCATCCACCTGGCCCCCTTCCGGAGTCCCGCGAACAGCAGCATCCACCGGCTCCGCAGACGGAAGTCGCGCCCATGACGGATCAGCGATACGAGGACGTACACGCCGAGGATGAGGAGCGTGGCCCCCACCACTCGTCCCATGACCTCGTCGACGCCCGCCGGGAGCAGGTCGCCCGCCACGATGGCCAGGATCCCCAGGGCGAGGACCACCGCCGCGTGGCCCAGGACGTACAGCGTCCCGAGGACCAGAGCGGACCGCCGCTCCGACTGGGAGCCGGTGATGTCGGCGATGGCGGCGATGTGGTCCCAGTCGATGCCGTGGCGCAATCCGAACAGGAATGCGCTGGCCAGGAGCCCCGCGCTGAACCCATCGGTGGCGGCCAGGGCTTCCATCGCTCGAGATGCTACCGGCTAGTTGCAAGCGCTTGCAATTGATACACACTGCAACTGTGTGAGCTTCCGAGGAATCGAGGAATCCCGAGGGTATCCTCGCTGCATGCCGCTTCGATGCGGATCGTGCGGCGCGACGAGGTCGAACGACGATCGGTTCTGCTCGCGATGCGGGGCGCCGGCGCAGGCTCCCGGCCCTCGCGCGTGCCCGGAGTGCGGGTCTCCGGCTGAGTCCACGGATCGGTTCTGCCGCATCTGTGGAGCGGCCTTCCTGACATCGAGCCCGCAGGCGGCCGCCCCCGCGGGGGGCAACGGCTTCGAGGACATCCTGGCCGGATGGGACCTCGACCTCCCATCGTTCGCGGCGGATGCCGAAGAGGCGCCGACCGGCGGCGTGACCACCGCTCCTCCGCAGGCAGCGGCCGAGACAGCTGTCCTGGAACGTCCCCAGCCCATGGACCGTCCGCTCGTCAAAGAGGAAGACGAGGAAGAGAACCAGTCCTCTCCAGAGCTTCCTGTGGGGAAGGCTCGGGCAGCCGGTGGCTTCCCGTGGGGGGCGACCATCGCGCTGCTCGGAGCGGTGACCGTGATCGTCTCCGCGATCCTGCCCTGGGACGCCGCGGGCGCCATCCTTCCCCGGGACATCCCCGCAGCGTTCCTGCTCGGGTCCCCCGCCGGGGGCCCCAACCTCGGCCTGGTGCTCCTGGGAGTGGGCACCGTCGGTGCCCTGGTGGCGCTGCTGACCATGGCTATCCCGGCCACCTCGATCCTCCGCCGACTGATCGGCGTCCTGACGTTCGCCATCCCCCTGGCCGTCATCGTGCGAGGCTTGGGCATCGGCGCGCTGATCAGGCCGGACCAGATCGTGGGCGCCCTCGGGGTGGGGGCCTACGCCGCGGCCGCGGGTGGGATCGTTCAGGTTGTGGCCGGTCGCTGGTGGCTCCGCCGCCGGTAGCGCGGACCAGACCTCCGTAGGTCCCCCTTGGCCCGGTTCACATCTCGAGGCACCCGTCCCAGGCCTCGTCAACTCTGTGCAAACGCACAAAAGAGCCCGGCCTGTCCCCGTCGAACCTCTGGTTCGAGTCCGAAATGGAGACCCGGACACCGAAACCGGAGGTTGACGCATGCGCCGCAGAATCCTGATCCTCGTAGCCGCGGGCCTGGCCGCTCTCTCGTTCGCCGGGATCGCTCCCGCCACCGCTCAGGTGAGCGGCGACTTCGCGCCGTTCGTCAGCATCGCCGCAGCTCCCGACGGGGCTCAGGTCACCGCGGGGGAGAACTTCGATGGGACCGAGCTCACGAACAGCCGTCAGCTGGCGGAAGGGCCGGTCGGCCCGGCACCCGCCTTCGTCGCCGACGACGGGTTCGGGTGCGCGTACGGGACCGCCGCGGCCAGCGGCCTCACGGAGTGGATCGCAGTAGCTCGCCGTGGCATGACCGCGGCGGAGGGCACGGATCGGTGCCCCGGGTTCCAGACCAAGCTCTCGATCGCCACGGCGGCCGGCGCTGATGGCCTGATCATCATCAACCACTCCCCCGGTCACGAAGCCGGCACAGCCGCCGGCGTGATCCCGGGGATCATGATCGACAAGGGCCAGGGCGACCGCCTCGTGGCTTCGCTCGACCCCACCAAGCCCGACGCCGTGAAGATCCGGCTCGGCCTGTTGGACATCATCACGTTCCTCCCGCCGAACACGATCCAGCCGACCACGCTGTCAGGGGTGACCGCGCGGCGGAACGGTGGAACGCTGACGGTCAGCGGCCAGGCCGCGTTCGGGGGCCAAGCCCCTGTCGAGCTCGGATTGGATGACCCCGGCGACCCACCGATCCACGCCGACATGGCCAGGTTCGGGCTGGACGCCACATCGATCTCCATCGGGCAGCCCGTGCCCGGCGGGGACATCGATTTCGTGATCAAGGTCACCCGGATGGAGTCCCAGCCGCCACCGGAGCTCATCCGATACCTGTGGCAGTTCCGCGTCGCCGAGAAGGAATACTGGGTGCAGGCCAAGACGTCCGACTTCTCGACGGCAACTGCCACCGCGGATGATCCCGCCGGCACCGCCACCCACGTCCCGGGCAACTTCCGTCTGCGGGGAGACTGCGCCACGGTCGGTGTCGTAGCCAGCTGCAAGCACCTGGCGTGGCTGTCCGGGTCGTTCGACACCGCTGCGGACGAGGTCCACATCCGGCTGCCGCTCAACCTCGCGGTGGCCCCGGTCATCGCTCCCGGCGCCGTGATCGAGCCGGAGGATGGGATGACCGCCTCGGTCCAGGCAGTGATCTCCAACGCCAGCACGTCGGACACCGTGGCCCAGGAGAACCCCTACACGATCACCAGCCGGGAGGTCGCCGTGGGCATCGTTCCCTCCGGGTCCGCGCCTGCGTACTCGACCACGGCGACGGTCAACGAGGATGGATCCTTCTCGGCCGACCTCGACGTTTCCGGGAAGAGCTCCGGAAGCTACGACGTGGTGACCAAGGCGTGCTTCGGGTCCAACTGCGACCGGAAGGCGGTTCAGGTCACGCTCTAGGTTCGCCCGCGCCAGAGCGTTGCTGAGACCCCTCGCTAGAAGCGGGGGGTCTCGGTGTATTCGCCGAACACCTGGCGGAGGGCGTTCACGATCTCGCCCTCGGTGCAGTAGGCCCGGGCGCAGTCGATCAGCGGCGGCATGAGGTTCTGACCCTCGTCCGCCGCCGCGGCCTTCAGCCGCTCCAGCGCTTGCCGGGCGGCAGGCTCGTCACGACCGTCCCGCATCGCGGCTACGGCTTTCGTCTGCGAGCGCTCGATCTCCGGGCCGATCCGCAGGGTGTCGATGGGCTCCTCGTCGGGGTCCACGTACTCGTTGACGCCCACCTTGACCAGGCGGCCCTTCTCGTACCGCTCCTGTTCCCGGTACGCGGCGTCGGCGATCTCCGACTGGAAGTAGCCGCGCTCGATCCCGGTCAGCATCCCCTCCAGGATCGAGCCGCCCCCCATGTCGTCGATCTTCCGGAAGTACTCCTCGGCCAGCTCCTCGGTTCGGTTGGTGAGGCTCTCCACGAAGTACGACCCGCCCAGCGGGTCGATCACGTTTGCCACCCCGGTCTCGTGGGCGATGACCTGCTGGGTCCGCAGGGCGATCTGGGCCGCCTTCTCCGTCGGAAGGGCCAGCACCTCGTC
>DASZKM010000262.1:0-5926 GCA_035947055.1 Actinomycetota bacterium | reverse complement strand
CGAGGCCATCGCGGCGCGAGTGAAGGCCGCCGTGGCATTTGTCGTGGTGGCCGTGGTGGCGCTCTTCGTGGTGGGATTCCTCGGTGCGGCGCTGGCCGCGGGCCTGGCCGAAGCCATGGCCACATGGGCGGCACTGCTCATCGTGGCCGGAGTGTTCTTGGTGCTGGCCGGCATCACCGCTGTTGCGGGGATCGCCATGTTGAAGCGGCCACCGCTGAAGCCGGAGAAGACGAAGGAGACCATCAAGGAGGACGTCGAATGGGCCAAAGCGCAGCTGCGACGGTAAGGGAGATCGAGGGCATCCGAGGCCGGATCGAGACGAACCTGAGGGAGATCGAGCGGCGGATGCCGCAGCCCGGGATCTGGGCCAAGCGTCTGGTCGGCGTGGCCGTCAGCGGTGGGGTCGGTGCGTTCCTGCTGCGCAAGGCGCTGAAGCGGGCCCGCCCCGACAAGAGGCGGGCCACGAAAGCTGCGGCGCCCGCGCAAGCGGTGGTGCAGCTGGTCCCCGATGAGGTGAGCCGAAAGGTGGCCAGCGCTGTGCAGGACGGAACGTGGAAGCAGTGGGCCGGCGTTGCCGCGGGGGTGTGGCTGACCGTGCGCCTGGTGGAGCTTCGGCAGCTCCGCCGCCTGAACCGGGCCCTGATCACCACCAAGGCGTAGACACCGGCCGGCCGCGTGCGCTCGCTGTCGGTCGCACTGCTCACGTGGGAGTACCCACCCATCGTGGTGGGAGGGCTGGCCCGGCACGTGCACGCGCTGGCCGGGGCCCTGGCGGGCCGGGGCCACGCCGTCACCGTGTACACCCGCGGCGATGCCGGCACTCCGGAGGAGAGCCACGACGACGGGGTCCGCGTGGTTCGGGTCCAGGGGTACCCCCCGCGCATCCCCATGGACGACCTGGTCCCCTGGGTCCTCGGCCTCAACCTGGCGCTGCTGCATCGCGCCGAACGAGACATCCGTGACCGGCCCCCCGACGTCCTCCATGCCCACGACTGGCTGGTGGCGTACGCCGCGGCGGCGCTGAAGGACCTCGCCGACGTCCCTCTGGTGGCAACGATCCACGCCACCGAGCACGGCCGCCATGCCGGGCGGCTATTCGGCCCCACGCAGCGATTCATCCACGCCGTGGAGCGATGGCTGACCGCTGAAGCCGACCGGGTCATCACGTGCTCCGGCTATATGCGGCGGGAGCTGAGCAGGGTGTTCGGCGTTTCGTCGGCGAAGCTCGACATGATCCCCAACCAGGTCGATGCCGGGGCGTTCGACAGCGACGTGGGGGAGCGCGTCAGGGCGGCCGTGTGGCCTTCCGATCGTCCGCTGATCGTGTTCGCCGGCCGGCTGCAGTACGAGAAGGGCGTGCAGACCATCCTGCAGGCCGTGCCGCTCATCGAGCGTGGCGCCCCGGGCGTCGGCGTCCTCATCACGGGACGCGGCACGTATCAGGACGAGCTGGTGTCGCTGGCCGCGCACCTGAGCCTGGACGGCCGGGTGCGCTTCGAAGGGTTCGTGGACGAGGAGCGGCTCCGGCGGCTGTACGCGGCTGCCGACGTGGTTGTGGTCCCCTCGCTGTACGAGCCGTTCGGGCTCGTGGCGCTGGAGAGCATGGCGTCGGGAACCCCGGTGGTGGCCGCGGACACGGGCGGGTTGCGCGAGATCGTGGACCACGGCGTGACCGGGCTGCGGTTCGTACCCGGCGATCCCGGTTCGTTGGCCCGGGCCGTGGTCCGCGTGCTCACCGACCGGTCCCTGGCCGCAGGTCTGGCATCACGAGCCCGGGCCTCGTTGGCCGAGCGGGGCTCGTGGGCCGACGCCGCGTCTCGGACGGCCGATGTCTACCGGCAGGCCTTCCGGGGAGGGCGGTCGGAGTCTCCGTCCCTGCGCGCGGTTCGGGACGCGGGGCGATAGACACGAGCGGGACGCGAAGCAGGCCGCTGATGCGGCTGGTGGTCGCCGGGGTGGTGATCGACGGGCTGCTCGGCGCGGCGGCCGGCCTCCTGGCGGGTGACGGCGTCGCTTCTCCACCCTCTTCGGCATCCCTGGTTCAACCGGGCACCAGCGCCCTGGCCACCCGGAGGGCCGATCTCGACGGCGACGGGCAACTGGAGGTGGCCATCTCATCGGTGGCCCGGGCTCGCGAAGGAGCGGAGATCCCGGTTCCTCGCCTCGAGGTATTCGATCACCGCGACGGCCACTGGGTGCTGGTCCTCGATGCCACCCACCAGGCGCCCCCCGGCGTAGAGGGAACCCCGGACACGATGCTGGCATCGCCGGGGCCCGGGTCGCCCGGGCAGATCGTGCAGGTCCTCGACGTCGTGGACTTCGCCGGCGACGACGTTCCGGAGCTGGTGGCCGGCGTGCTCACGTTCGGGGCCACGGCGGGCCCGCTGGAGCTGTGGATCCTCTCCATGGACGAGGACCAGTTCCGAACCGAGTTCTACGAGAAGACGGAGCGCGGCGGGCGGGTCATCGTGGATGATCGGGAGGTCGTGCTGGAGTTCGGCGTGTACGAGCCGGGGGATCCGGGGTGCTGTCCGAGCGGGGAAGCCCGTCTGCGCATCTTCTGGGACGAGGCCGCCGAGCGAATCGTGTCCGAGCCGCTGCCCGACGGCGCGTGAACGCTCACCGCGCGTTGCTGCGGTGGTACGAGCCTCGACGCCGGGCGTTTCCCTGGAGGCGGTCGTCGGATCCGTACCGCGTTCTGGTCAGCGAGGTCATGCTTCAGCAGACGCAGGTGCCGCGGGTGGTTTCGGCGTACCGGCGGTTCCTCCGACGGTTCCCATCGGTTCGGGCGCTGGCCCGGGCCGAGGACGGCGACGTCCTGCGAGCGTGGGCCGGGCTCGGCTACAACCGGCGCGCCGTCGCGCTGGCCCAAGCGGCGCGGTCGGTGGTCCGAGACCATGGCGGTCGCTTCCCGCAGGAGCCGCGGTCGTTGCGGCAGTTACCCGGTGTCGGCCCGTACACCGCCGCGGCGGTGGCATCGATGTCGTTCGGCGTGCCGGTAGCGGCGGTGGACACCAACGTCCGTCGCGTGGTGGCTCGCGCCGTGCTGGGATCGGAGCCGGCAGACGCCGACCCCGACGAGCTCGCTCGGGCAGCAGACGCCTGGGTGGACCGAACCGATCCCGGGAGCTGGAACCAGGCGGTCATGGATCTCGGCCGCGAGGTGTGCCGGCCGCGGCCGCGGTGCCAGGCGTGTCCGCTGCGGCCGGGATGCCGGTTCCGACCACGAGGCGTCTCTCCCGCTCCGCCGACCCGGCGGCAGTCGCCATTCGACGGATCTTCTCGACAGCTGCGTGGAGCGGTGGTCCGGTCGTTGCTCCCGAGCGGATCTCGTTCGGTGGCATCCATCCGCACGGAGACCGGCCGGCCGGCGCGTGACGTCGTACGGGCCATCCGCGCGCTGGCCTCGGAGGGGCTGGTTCGGGCCGGGCCCGGCGCGCTGGCCGGCAAGCCGAGCGGGCGCGTCCGCCTCCCCTAGCCGGTCACGCCGCTGTCGGTCAGCGGCGATACGATCGCCGCGCGATGAGCGGATCCCTCAGCGTTCTCGGTGATCTGGCCCGGACCTGGTTCCGGGAAGCGTTCAGTGATCCCACGCCGGCCCAGGACTTGGCCTGGCCCGCACTGGCCGCCGGCGACTCGGCCCTGGTGGTGGCGCCGACGGGGTCGGGCAAGACCCTGGCCGCCTTCCTGGTATTCCTCGACCGGTTGGCCCGCGATCCGCGACCGGACGGAGACGGCGTCCGGGTCCTGTACGTCACGCCACTGCGGGCTCTGGGGAACGACATCCACCGCAACCTCGAGGTCCCCCTGGCCGGCATGGCCGAGGTGGCCGAGCGCCGGGGGGTGCCGGCTCCGAGCATCACTACTGGCATCCGGACCGGTGACACGCCCTCCCGAGAGCGAACCCGCCTGCTTCGGCATCCGCCGGACGTCCTGATCACCACGCCGGAGTCGCTGTACCTCATGCTCACCTCGGAGCGGGCGGCCCGCACGCTGGCCTCCGTGGAGACGGTAATCGTCGACGAGGTGCACGCTCTCGCCCCCAACAAGCGCGGCACTCACCTGGCCATCTCGCTGGAGCGTCTGGCCTGGCTGGCCGGCCGCCCGTTCCAGCGAGTGGGACTCTCCGCCACGGTTCGGCCACCGGAGCGGGTCGCCGCGTGGCTGGGAGGGCAGGAGAAAGGAGAGCCGCGGCCGGTCCGCGTCCTGGACTCGGGGGGCCGCAAGGAGATCGACCTCCTGGTGGAGGCCCCGGTCGAGGACTTCCGCGAGCTCCCCGGCGAGAGTGTGTGGCCCGAGGTGTACGAGGAGCTGTACGGGCTCGTTCGCGGCCACCGCTCCACGCTGATCTTCGTCAACAACCGGGCCCTGGCCGAACGGATCGCTCGCCAGATCAACGAGCGGGCCGGTGAGGTCATCTGCCGCGTTCACCACGGGAGCATCTCCCGGGAGAAGCGATTCGAGGCCGAGGAGCTGCTCAAAGCGGGACAGCTTCCGGCGATGGTGGCCACGTCCTCGCTCGAGCTGGGGATCGACATCGGGGCCATCGACCTTGTGGTCCAGATCGAGAGCCCCAAGAGCGTGACCTCCGGCTTGCAGCGGGTCGGCCGGGCCGGGCATCTGGTGGGCGAGGTTGCCACGGGACGGATCGTGCCGAAGTACCGGCCCGATCTGGTGGACGCCGCCGCGGTTGCCGCGGGCATGTTGCGCCGCGAGGTGGAGCCGGTCGAGGTCCCCGAGGGATGTCTCGACGTGCTGGCTCAACAGCTGGCCGGCACGGCCGCGTCCGGGGAGTGGACGGTTCCCGCGCTGTTCGAGATGGTCCGCGGGGCGTATCCGTACCGCACCATGGACCGGTCGCGGTTCGAGGCTGTGCTGGCCATGCTGGCCGGCCGGTATCCCGCAGCGAGGTTCGGCGAGCTCCGTCCCCGGCTGACGTGGAACCGGCAGAACGGCGAGGTCCGGGCCCGGCCCGGCACGCGGCTGCTGGCGGTGACCAACGCGGGCGCCATCCCCGACCGTGGCTACTACGCGGTCCGCCACGCCGGGACAGGGGCGAAGCTCGGCGAGCTCGACGAGCAGTTCGTGTTCGAGGCCCGTCCCGGGGAGTCATTCGTTCTGGGCTCCGCGGTATGGCGCATCGACCACATCGGCCGGGACGAGGTCCTTGTCACCGAGGCACCGGGCGCCATGCCCAGCGTCCCGTTCTGGCACGGTGACCAGGCCGGAAGACCGTACGAGACCGGCGTCAAGGTCGGCGAATTCGTCCGCGAAGCCGCGACGCGGCTGGACGGCGAGGACTTCGAGCAGTGGGCTCGGGAGAGGGCGGCCCTGGGACCCCGCGCGGCCACCAACCTCCGGAACTTCCTCGCTGAGCAGCGGGAATCGGTGGGCGAACTGCCCACCGACCGGATGGTGGTCATCGAGGAGTTCGACGACGAGCTGGGAGACCGCAGGCTCGTGGTGCACTCGCCGTTCGGCTCGCGCGTTCACCACGCCTGGCTCCTGGCTGTCCGGGCCCGGGTGCGGGAGGCCGAGAACCTCGACGTCGAGGGCGTGGCCACCGACGACGGGTTCATGCTCCGGTTCCCCGGCCGGGACAGTGCGGACCCCATCGAGCTCATCGCCGACCTCCCTGCGGACGAGCAGCTCGACGAGCTCCTGCTCCGCGAGCTGCAGATCTCGCCGGTGTTCGGCGTGCTGTTCCGCGAGTGCGCGGCGCGCGCGCTGCTGCTGCCGCGGCGCGGTCCCGACCGCCGAACGCCGCTGTGGCTGCAGCGCATCCGCGCGCAGGACCTGATGCAGCTCGTCAAGCGGTACGGCGAGTTCCCGATCCTGCTCGAGGCGTATCGCGAGGCCTGGGACGACCTGCTCCGGGTGCGGGACTTCCGGAAGGTCGCCGACGCCCTGCGATCCGGCGAGATCG
>DASZKM010000261.1:0-4286 GCA_035947055.1 Actinomycetota bacterium | reverse complement strand
CCCTGCTCCCCCATCTCCCGCTTGGCAACGTCGCGCATGTGGGGCATGGCCGCCAGCGTCGAGTGGTACGCGGTTCGCAGGTTCACGTCCAGGGCGAAGTCCCAGATCTCATCCGTCATGTTGTGGAACGTCTTGTCCCGGGTGATCCCGGCGTTGTTGATGAGGATGTCGATCTTGCCGAAGTTCTCGGCGGCCCGGTTCATCATGTCCCGGGCCTGGTCCAGCTCCACGGTGTTCTCGGTGGAGACCAGGGCCTGGCCTCCCGCTTCCTTGACCGCCGCGGCGGTCTCTTCGGCGGGGTCGGGGTCGACGTCGTTGACCACCACCGACGCGCCCTCCTGGGCGAACCGGACGGCGGTGGCCCGGCCGATGCCCCGGCCGGCGCCGGTGACGACGGCAACCTTCCCTTCCAACCTGGCCACGAAGCTCCTCTCCGTTCATTTTCCCGCCCGGAGCCCGGTGAGGGTAACGAAGGCGCGGGATCTGGGCAATGGCCGAGGTGCTGGAATGGCCCATGTCGGGGGATAAGAATGAGTGGCGCGACATGCCACAGACTCCAGCCAAAGGCCGTGGGCGTCCGATCCGTGTGCTGATCGCGGACGACCACCGCACGTTCGCCGACGCGCTGCAGGTCGCCATCCGCCTGCACACGGGGATCTCCGTGGTCGCCGTGGTCCACGACGGCGAGTCCGCCGTGGCCGCCGCGGCCGCGAAGAAGCCCGACGTGGTCCTCATGGACTCCCAGATGCCCCGCCTGGACGGGATCGGTGCCACCCGGCGGATCAAGGAGGTCCATCCCGAGGCACGAGTGATCATGCTGTCGGCGTTCGAGGATGACCGCAGCGTGGCCCGGGCCATCGACGCCGGGGCGGCCGGGTTTCTGTCCAAGGAGCGGCCGGTCAAGGATGTCGCCAACTCGATCAAGGCCGCCTTCCGGGGCGAACCGCTCCTCGATCCCGCCGAGGTCCGGCGGATCCTGAAATTCCTGAAGAAGAAGCGAGCCGAGGACGTCGAGGCCGGCGGCCGGGTCGAGCGCCTCACGGCCCGGGAGACCGAGATCCTTCAGCTGATGGCAGATGGTCTGGCGCCGGAGCGGGTCGCCGAACGGTTGGGCATCAGCCGGCACACGCTTCGGACCCACGTGCAGAACGTGCTGTTCAAGCTGAAGGTCCATTCCAAGCTGGAAGCGCTGGCCCTGGCCATCCGCTTCGGCAAGGTCCGGGTCGGCGAGCCCGTCTAGACCCCTCCGTCCGCTCTGGACTAACGCGAACGACGTAAGCCCGCTCGGGGCCTCATCCCCTGTTCTTCCTAGGCCGAGGAGCCGATTCACAGAACCGAGGGCCGACCCTACGCTCGGGCCATGGTCCTGTTCGCGAACGGCCCCCGGCTCCACCGCGACGCCATGGCCGCGGCGTTGTCGGCGCGAGGACGCGAGGCGGGCGTGCCCATCCCCGAAGGCTGGTCGGTGGCCGAGGCCGTGAACGAGCTCCACCCCGCGGTCGTCGTTTACTCAGGTTCGCATGAAGATGCCCGGGCCCTGTCGCTTGATGTGGCGGTGGCCCACCTCGACGGCGAGCGGACCTCGTTGCTCACGACGTACGTCGCCGGTGCGGTGGACGAGCAGCAGCGGGTGGGCTCGTTCGACGCCATCGCCGAGCAGCTGGAGAACCTGGCCGGGGTCGGGACCGAGCCGCGAGGCGACCGGGCCGTACGCCTCTAGCCGCGTTCAGGCAGCCACCGATGGGCGGTGGCGTTCGATGATCGCCTGGAAATCGAGGCCCGGCGGAAGCGTGCCGTAGGTCCTTCCGCTGTGGCCGGCCAGGCGGGAGGCGCAGAACGCGTCGGCCACCTGCTGTGGCGCGTAGCGGATCATCAGCGAACCCTGCAACGCCAGGGCCAGCCCTTCGACAACCCGCCGGGCCCGGGTCTCGATGTCATCCCCGTTCGCCAGCTCATCCTTCAGCGCGGCGACGAACGCGTCCAGGCGCGGATCTGACGCCAGCTCCACTTCCCCGAGGTAGGCATCCAGGGCGTCGGGTCGCTTGGCGATGGCCCGAAGAACGTCGAGCGCGTTGACGTTGCCCGACCCCTCCCAGATCGAGTTCAGCGGCGTCTCCCGGTACAGCCGGGGCATGCCCGACTCCTCTACGTATCCGTTCCCGCCGAGGCATTCCAGCGCTTCGCCGACCACGCCAACCGCCGACTTGCACACCCAGTACTTCCCCACCGCGACGCCGAGACGCCGGAAGTCTGCCTCGGCTCGGTCATCCTGTCCGTCGTCCACCGCTCGAGCCGTGCGCATGGCCATCAGCGTGGCTGCCTCCGATTCGACGCACAGGTCGGCCAAGACGTTGCGCATCAGCGGCTGGTCGGCCAGCACGTTGCCGAACGCTTGCCGGTACGTGGCGTGATGCGTGGCCTGGGCCACGGCGGCGCGCATCAAGCCCGTCGAGCCCAGGAGACAATCGAGTCGCGTGTAGTTGACCATCTCGATGATGGTGTGGATCCCGCGGCCCTCCTCCCCGACCAGCCGGGCCCACGCGCCGTCGAACTCCACCTCGCTCGAAGCGTTGGAGCGGTTCCCGAGCTTGTCCTTCAGCCGCTGGATGTGGAACGCGTTGCGGGTCCCGTCGGGCAGGACCCGGGGGAGGAAGAAGCACGACAGCCCCGACGGGGCCTGGGCCAGCACCAGGAACGCGTCGCACATCGGCGCGGAGCAGAACCACTTGTGGCCGGTGAGCTCGTAGGCGCCGTCGCCCAGCGGCGCGGCGCGCGTGGTGTTGGCCCGCACGTCCGAGCCGCCCTGCTTCTCGGTCATGGCCATTCCCGCCAGCGCGCCGGCCTTGTCCTGGGCCGGGATGAGACGAGGGTCGTAGGTCGGAGAGGTAAGCCGAGGTTCCCACTCGGCGGCCAGGTCCGGTTGAGCCCGGAGGGCGGGCACCGCGGCGTACGTCATGGAGATCGGGCAGCCGTGTCCGGCCTCCACCCCGCTCATCAGGATCATCGCCGCCGCCCGGGCCGCGTGCGCGCCGGGCCTGGGCTCTCGCCACGGCATGGCGTGGATCCCGTGCTCCACGGCCAAGCGCATCAGCGAGTGCCACGCGGGATGGAAGTCCACCTCGTCGATCCGGTTGCCGAACCGGTCGTGCGTCCGCAGAACAGGCGGATGATCGTTCGCCTGGGTCCCCCACCCGAGCACCTCGGGAGTCCCGGCCACCTTGCCCAGCGCGGAGAGGTGGGGTTCCGCCCACGCGGCACCTTCACGACGCAGCGCTTCGGCCAGCGGGCGGTTCTCCTCGAACAGGTTGTAGCCCTGGAGCGGGGGCGGCTGGTTGGTCACCTCGTGGGTGGCCCGGCCGCGGCTGGTCATGGCCTCAGCGAGTCTCTTTGTGGAGGGTGTGGCCGCGGCACCACCGGCAGTACTTGCGGAGCTCGATGCGGTCACGGTCGTTCTGTCGGTTCTTGCGAGTGGCGTAGTTCCGGCGCTTGCAATCGCCGCACGCCAGGGTGATCACCGGTCGCTTGTCGGATTTCGGCACTGCGAACCTCCTCGGAGCGCCGATTATACGGAACTCCACCGCTGTGCCGGTGCACAAAGGAGGAGACCGCCGGGCCGGGGAACTCTCCAGCGACCGATCGGCGAGGGAGAGAGCGATGACACGCCTGCTGCAGCTCGCACTGGCCGCCGGCATGGCCGTGAGCCTGGTCCCCGGGCCCGCCTCCGCGGTGGAATCGGAGCGCACCTTCTACGCCCGCCGAACCTCCTGCAACGCCGACCAGCGCCTGACCGTGGTCAGGGGCCGGGAGACGGCCGGGTGCGCGTTCGTGGTGAGCCTCACGCCGGTGGCCGAGGAGACCGCGCCGTCCCTGGACTACCTGGCCGAGGACGGGGTTCCCTTCGTCCTGGACGCCACGCGGCCGATCAAGGGCGTGGTGTCCCACGTGTCCTACCTCCAGTCCGGCAGCGCGGGCGTCGGCGCGGGGCTGACCACCATCGACATCACGGTGGGCGCTTCGCGAGCGACCGGGGCCGAGGAGATCCTGGGCACCACCACCGTGAGCTACACGGCCACGCCGGCCCAGTACCGGTACGACGTGCCGTTCCAGTTCCAGCCCCCGGCCGCCCTGAACGGGACGGAGTTCACCGGGTTCCGGCTGAACCTGCTGGTGCGAGGTCGGAACCTGCTGCACGGGTTCACCAGGCCGAACGACACCAACGTGACCGTCCCCATCACGATCACGGCCTGATAGGAGTCGCCATGTGGAAGGGGCGCCCGACGGGCGCC
>DASZKM010000260.1:0-1528 GCA_035947055.1 Actinomycetota bacterium | reverse complement strand
GGCAGAGCGGACCATGTCGGGATACAGGCCCCGGAGGCGCAGGGCCAGAGTGGGGACACTGACCCACCATGCAAAAATCGCTGGCGTTGTTGTGGGTTGCGGCCCGGGGTGTGGTGTAGGAGGCGGCTGCCGTGGCGGCGGCCATCGTCGGTCCCCGGTGTTAGGGTCGGGTTGCTGGACCTGAACCTGGGTGAGGGACGCGACGATGACCGAGGAGAGAATGGCGCTTCTCGAGCTGATCGGGAAGCGCGGCGACACCGACCTGGTTCGCGAGCTGCTGGCCTTCGCGGCCGAGCGGCTGATGGAAGCGGAGGTCGACGGCCTGTGCGGCGCCGGACGCGGCGAGCGCACCCTGGCGCGCACGAACCGGCGCAACGGGTATCGCGGGCGGGCTTGGGATACCCGGGCCGGGCGGATCGACCTGAAGATCCCCAAGCTGCGCAAGGGCTCGTACTTCCCGGCCATCCTGGAACCGCGGCGTACGGCCGAGCGCGCCCTGGCGGCCGTGATCCAGGAGGCGTACGTGCACGGCGTCTCCACCCGCGCCGTCGACGACCTCGTGCAGGCCATGGGCCTGGCCGGCGTCTCCAAGAGCGAGGTCTCCCGGATCTGCCAGGAGATCGACGCGCGGGTGGACGCCTTCCTCGCCCGCCCGATCGAGGGCGTGTGGCCCTACCTCTGGATCGACGCCACCTACGTCCAGGTCCGCGAGGGTGGTCGGATCGTGCACACGGCGGTGATAATCGCCACGGCCGTGAACACGGACGGCCGCAGGGAGGTCCTGGGCATGGCCACCGGCCCGTCGGAGGCCGAGCCGTTCTGGACGGAGTTCCTGCGCTCGCTGGCAGACCGGGGCCTGCGCGGGGTGCAGCTCGTCGTCGCCGACGACCACAAGGGCCTGCGCGCCGCCGCCACGAAGGTGCTGCACGCCGCGCTCCAGCGCTGCCGGGTGCACTTCATGAGGAATCTCCTCGGCCGGGTCCCACCCGGCCAGCGCGCCATGGTGGCGGCCATGCTGCGCACGATCTTCGCCCAGGACACCGAGCGGGCCGCGCACGAGCAGTGGCGGAAGGTCGCCGACGGGCTGCGCGAGCGCTTCCGGAAGGTGGCCGAGGCTATGGACGGCGCCGAGCACGACGTCCTCGCCCACAGGTCCTTCCCGAAGGAGCACTGGCCGCAGCTCGCTTCGACGAACCCGCTTGAGCGGCTCAACGGCGAGATCAAGCGGCGGACCAACGTGGTCGGCATCTTCCCGAACCCGAAGGCCATCATCCGCTTGGTCGGCGCGATCCTGCTGGAGCAGAATGACGAGTGGGCGGTTGCGCGCCGCTACATGACCCTGGAAACCATCCGCCCGGAGACCGATACTGAGCCCGTCAGCCTGCCCGCCGTGGTCGGCTGACTGGTCCTCGACCCGGACCGAAGACCGGCGCTCCTACACCACCTCCCGGGACACGATCGTACCGCGGGGGTCGTCGGGCCGGAGTTGCCCAAAAAAATGCCGTCCCGCAGGGCGGCAATTTTTTTG
>DASZKM010000259.1:0-3318 GCA_035947055.1 Actinomycetota bacterium | reverse complement strand
GTGTTCTTCATCCTCGCCGCGACCGCATCGGCCCCCCGGGTTTGAGCTCGCGCGACTGGCCAGGGAGATGACGTGCGGATCCACCTGATCTCCGATCTTCACGGCGCCGTCGAGGAGCTCAGGCAGGCGGGGAAGGAGTGCGACGCCCTGATCGTCCTGGGCGATCTGATCAACGTCCTCGACTACCACACGATGGACGGCATCCTGGTGGAGGTGTTCGGCCGTGAGCCCGTGGCCGAGGCCGCCGGGCTGCGGGCCCGCGGCCGCTACGACGAGGCTCGCCAGGTGATGCGGCGCCGTTCACCCGGCGACGGAGAGGAAGTGCGTGAGCGTTTCATGGCCCTGGCCCGGGACCAGTACGAGCGGGTCTTCGACGCGCTGCCCGACGGAGCGTTGGTCACCTACGGCAACGTTGACATCCCGGATCTCCTGCGGTCGTTCATCCGGCCCGGCGTGCGGTTCCTGGACGGTGACGTGGTGGACCTGGACGGTGAGCGCTTCGGCGTGGTGGGCGGCGGCCTGCGCACGCCGCTGGGCATCCCCGGGGAGGTCGACGAGGAGGAGTACGACCGGAAGCTGGAAGCCCTCGGCTCCGTCGACGTGGTGTGTACGCATCAGCCTCCCCGGATCCCGTGGCTGGTGTACGACCTTCTCGGGAAGCGGTTCGAGCCGGGCTCCACCGGCCTGGTGGGCTACATCACCCGGCACCAGCCGCGGTTCTCGTACTTCGGGCACGTCCACCAGCCGCTGGTGGACCGGACCATGATCGGGCGGACCCGGCTCCACAACGTCGGTCACTTCCGGGCCACGGGCCGACCCTGGGTGCACGAGACGTCCGCAAGCTGAACGATGGCCGAGCAGACCGAGGGCGAGATCGAGATCGTCGGCCGGCCGGCCGAGATCATGGCCGTGATCGCGGACTTCGAGTCCTATCCGGAATGGGCGGAGGGGATCCGCTCCACCGAGGTCCGAACCCGCGGCGCCGACGGCCGGGGGACCGAGGTGGCCTTCGAGTTCTCGGCCATGGGGTTCAGCGCTACCTACACGTTGCGCTACGAGTACCTGCCCGACGATGCCGGGGTCCGGTGGACGACGGTGGCCGCCTCCGGCGCGGTGAAGGACATCACGGGCGAGTACGAGCTCGAGCCATTCAACGGGGATACGCGGGTCACGTACCGGTTGTCCGTGGAGACCGCGGTTCCGCTGCCCGGGTTCCTTCGCCGGCAGGCCGACCGCAAAGCGATCAAGACCGCCCTGGAGGGTCTCAAGAGCCGCGTCGAGGGCTAGGGGTACGATAGGCGCCCCGTGAGGATCCTCCTGTTCACCGGCAAGGGCGGCGTGGGGAAGACGACGGTCGCTGCCGCCACCGCCGTCCGAGCCGCCCGGGCCGGACATCGAACCCTGGTCACGAGCACCGACCCGGCGCATTCCCTGGCCGACTCGTTCGGGATCCCGCTGGGCGACCAAGTGACGGAGATCGGCCTCAACCTGTGGGCGGAGCAGATCGATGCCCAGGCCCGGCTGGAGGCCAACTACCGGGACATCCAGGAGCACGTCATCTCGTTGCTCAACTGGATGGGCGTGGACTCAGTGGAGGCCGAGGAGCTGTCGGTCATCCCCGGTCTCGACGAGATCTTCAGCCTCACCGACATGCGGCGGCACACGGAAAGTGGCCGCTACGACCTGCTGATCGTGGACTGCGCTCCCACCGCCGAGACCCTCCGGCTGCTGTCGCTTCCTGAGGTCATGAACTGGTACATCGAGCGGATCTTTCCCATCCAGCGGGGGGTGACCAAGACCATCCGCCCCGTGCTGACGCGG
This sequence comes from Actinomycetota bacterium, assembly GCA_035947055.1. GTDB lineage: Bacteria > Actinomycetota > UBA4738 > UBA4738 > CALAEC01 > DASZKM01. The sequence goes on along the minus strand of DASZKM010000259.1, from coordinate 1,497 downwards.
GTGACGTCGATGCCCATCCCCGACGACCGGATCTTCGGCGCGGTCGAGCGACTGCACCGCAGTCTGGAGGCGGTGCAGAAGATCCTGATGGACGAACGGACGTCGTCGGTTCGCCTGGTGGTGAACCCGGAGAAGATGGTCATCGCCGAGGCTCGCCGGACGTACACGTACCTGGCGCTGTTCGGTTACCGCGTCGACGGCGTGATCGTCAATCGGATCATCCCCGATGAGGTCACCGACCCCTACTTCGGGAAGTGGAAGGACATCCACGCCGAGCACCTGCGCACCATCGAGGAGTCGTTCGCTCCCGTCCCCATCCTCCGGGCCCGCCTGTTCGATCAGGAGCTGGTCGGGACGGAGCTGCTGGAGCGGATGGGCGAAGAGGTCTACGGCGATCTGGACGCCACCGCGATCCTTCATCAGGACCAGCCGATCCGGGTGCGGAAGCGAGGGGAGTGGTACGTGCTGACCATGAAGCTCCCGTTCACCACTCGCGGAGAGCTCGACATCCACCGCCGGGGCGACGAGCTCTACGTGCGGGTGGGGTCGTACAAGCGGGCGCTGGTCCTGCCGCACGCGTTGCAGCGTCTGGACGTCAAACAGGCCAGATTCGTGGAGGACGGCCTGGAGGTCAGGTTCGCCGAGCGGTCCGGGCAACGCGCCGGGGCCGGAAGCAGCTGAGGAGGAGAGCATGGCCCAGACCAAACGCACCAAGCGCGTCGAGCCGGAGCAGGGTCACGTGTGCCCCGTCGGGTTCTGTCCGGTGGGGATGTTCCTGTCGGTGACCGACCGGGCCCGGCCGGAAGCCGTCGAGCACTTGGTGGCCGCGGGGCGTGAGTTCGTCCAGGCACTCGCCGCGGTACTGAACACCAGGGTGGAGGACCTGGGCCGGTCTCCATCGGTCGAGAAGATCGAGATCGAGTAACGGCTTGCCGGTGGCCGATCGCTCGGCCCTGGGGATCGATGTCGGCGGAACGAAGGTCGCCGGCCTCCTGGTGTCGGAGGCGGGGATGATCCTGGCCCGCGACGAGCGGCCCACGCCCGCCGAGGATGTCGACGCCACGATGGAGACCATCTACGCGCTGGCCGCCGACCTACGCACGGAAGGCGACCCGGTCGCCGTAGGAGTGGGAGCGGCCGGCATGGTGGATTTCGCCGCCGGGACGATGCGGTCGGCTCCCAACCTGGCGTGGAAGGAGGTACCGATCCGGGATCTGGTGGCGGAGCGTACGGGACTTCGATGCATCGTGGACAACGACGCCAACGCCGCGGCGTGGGGAGAGTTCCGGTTCGGGGCCGCCACGGGGTATCGCCATGTCCTGGCCGTCACGGTGGGGACCGGGATCGGGGGCGGGATCATCGCCGACGGGAAGCTGTTCCGCGGCGCACACGGCTTCGCTGCGGAGATCGGCCACATCATCGTGGCCCCTGACGGACCGCAGTGCGGCTGCGGGAACCTCGGATGCTGGGAGCAGATGGCCAGCGGACGGGCTCTGG
>DASZKM010000258.1:0-5440 GCA_035947055.1 Actinomycetota bacterium | reverse complement strand
GATGGCCTTCGGCTGGTCGCCGGCGGGATCGAACTCGGAGACGACGCGGAACTTCGGCACGGACCGATGGTAGCGTGCCGGGCTGTTTCCGCCCCGCCTACAGGGGCTTCCGCCCTCCGAACCCGGTGTTCACCTCGTGCCAGAACCCGATCGTGGCCTCCTCGTCTCGCCAGCACAGGTAGACGACGCGGCCTTCTCGTCTCGACGGGAAATCGACCAGGCCGGTGTCCGGATCCCGGAGGATGATGCCCCGGCCCACGATGCCTTCGACCTCTTCCCGAAGCACCCGGAGGGCCTCCCACGACTCCTTCCCCTCCGCCCCGCCCCCGTTGGTCGAGGCCCGTTCGCGGACCCGGCCGGCGGACCGGAGGACGGTGCGGCGAGCCTCCCGGATCCGCTTCAGCGACTCACGGAGGGCGGGAAGCTCGGCGTTGGCCTCCTCCAGCGTGAATGTGCGCTCCGGCTCCTCGGCCATCAGGACTTCGGCGCGATGCCGCTCAGACCTCGAAACCGCAGTTCTCGCACTCGAAGACCGCCCGGCCGACCTCGAGCGCGTGTCCCCCGCACCGGGGGCATCGACGACACCGGCCCCCGCCGGGGCAGTCGATCGGGTCCGTGGTGGCGCCCGGCTCATCCCACGAGGTGGTCCCTTCCTCGGGCCGTGGGTGCTGAAAGGACAGGAGGAAGAGCGGCTCGTTCCCCGACCGGAACCCGTGAGGGTGGGCGGCCGCCCGGCCCACGATGGAACCGGGCTCCAGGGGGACCGGGCCGTGGATCAGGGCCTCGCCCGAGCCCCTGAGGACCACGCTCCACTCCTCGGAGTCGGGATGCGTGTGGGCGTAGGCGACCTGGTTCGGGCCCAAGGCCTGGATCGTGAAGTAGAACTCCTCTCCCTGGGAGATCGGGACGCGCCGGAAGCCCGAGGGACACAGGAGCACCAGCTCCTCGGCGGCGGCCCGGAAGACGCCCAGGTTGTCCAGGACCTCGTCGAGGTGGCCGATGCCGCGCTGCCCCACGAGGGAATCAAACCGCGGCCCGGCAGGCCCGGCAAGGCCGTCCCGAATAGCAAACGGCCCCGCCGAAGCGGGGCCGCTGGCCTTCGGATCCGTCTTACTCAGACACCCGTACCCGGTTCGACCTGTTCGTGTACCGACACGTGGGTCGGCTCGATGATCAGGCTGGTCCGCCCGACCAGGGCATCGGCTGTGGATTCCGTGGTCGTGGCACTCTCCTTGAAGACAGCGTGGAGCTCGATCGTGACGATGTTGTTCAGCTCCGACTCGTCCTCGGGGGTGTTGGGGTCGTCTTCTTCCGGCTCGTCGTACTCCTTCCCGACGTCCAGGGCCAGCCAGTTGAACCCGTTGGCCGTGCGGGTCTCCATGTACGTCCTCAGCTCGTCGAGGTCGTCGTTGTTGTCATCCCCATCGTCCGTCTGCTCCTGCGTGTACAGCCGGTCGCAGAAGACGATTCGCCCGTCGTCCGTCTCCTCGTTCTCGGGGTCAGGATCCAGGTCGACCGTGCTGACGGGGACGGGATGGCCGTCGATCGTGATGTAGTAGTCGATGCTGGCCCGGGCAGACGCCTCATCGGAGTCGCCTTCCCCTGACTCGTCGTTCCCCGTGGTCACCTCGGTGACAAGCGCGCACTCAGAGGTTGCCGAGAGGACCAGGTCGGCGACGCTGGAGACCCGAACCGTCTCACGCAGAACGACGAGGTCGTTCCCTTCCTCGCCGTCGATGTCCCGAACGTTGGATGATGCTGCAGCGACCTTGTCGGCGGGCTGATGAGTGGCGACGGCCTGCATGGCCTGGGTCGCCAGGACACCTGCAAGAAGTGCGATGAGAAGGGCGTTGCTTACGCCTCGAACAGACGGGCGTCTCGCCATGGGCGGTACTCCTTCCTTGGAGCCACCGGGCCGGTCTTTCCGACCACGGGCAAGCGAGTCTCTTATCCGAACCTCGATGCTACGGAGAGTGCTTCCCGGGGGCAAACGTGGCAAACCTATTAGTGTTGGGCAATTGCACAGAAATATCGGTCAAACGTCGCCGTCCAGAACTTTCGGCTTACGTATCCAGGCCGACGGCCGCCGGGAGGTCCTCCAGCGACGTGATCCGGAGCGAGTCCGAGTCCGCGTGCCGCCCTCGCCGGTCGATGAGGACGGCGCGCATGCCGACCTTCTCGGCGGCCTCCACGTCGAAGAACGGGTGGTCCCCTACGTACACGGTGTCCCGGGCAGCAACGCCGGCCCGTTCCAGGGCGATCTCGAAGATCTTGGGGTCGGGCTTCTCCACGCCCTCGACGCCGGAGATCACCGTGACCTCGAAGAAGTGGCTCACCTCCAGCGATTCCAGCAGTCGCTCGAGCCACTCCTCGAAGTTGGAGATCACGCCCAGCCGGAGCTCGGCCTTGCGCAGCCGTTCGAGCGTCGGCAGGGCATCGGGGTGGAGCCGGTAGCTGGCCAGGTCGGTGAATCGCTCGTACAACGCGTCGAACAGCGTGTCGTGGTCCTCGGTGATCCCCACGTCGGTCAGGAACGACTCGTAGATCCCCCGCCACATGGCCCGGGAGCGCTCGGGCGACGTGGACCACAACCTCCCCTCTCCCGAGACCGCCGTTTCCGTGAACCGCTGCGAGTAGGCCGACACCACCTCCTGGACGCGGGCGGGGTCCACGCGATGGCCATGCTCCCGGAGGACCTCCGTGAAGAGCTCCGCGAACGAAGGATGCGGATAGAGGAGGGTCTCTCCGGCGTCGAAGAAGACGGCTCGGATCGGCACGGGCGGATGATAGCTGGGGCCTACCGCGGTTCCGCGGCCTGGATGCGGAGCCGCTGCCAGAGTTCCTCGACCTGGCGCTCCAGTTCGGGCAGCCCGCCGTCGTTCCGCACGACCACGTCGGCTCGCGCCGCCCGTCGCACCGGATCCACCTGGGAGGCGATGCGGGCCCGGGCCTCCTCCTCCGACATCCCTCGCTCGCGCACGACCCTGGCCACCTGCTGGTCTTCGCTCGCCGTGACCACCACCAGCACGTCGCAGGCCTCGTCGAAGCCGGTCTCAAGGATCAGCGGGGCGTCGAACACCACAACCGCGTCGGTCTCCTGGTGGGCCTCTACGATCTCGGCCAGCTTCCGGAACACCTCGGGATGGGTGATGGACTCCAGCGCCCGTCGCTTCTCCTCGTCGGCGAAGACGGTCTCGGCCAGTGCCCGTCGGTCGATCTCACCGGTCGGTGCGAGGATCTGGTCCCCGAACAGGTCGCACACTTCCTTGAACGGCCGGGTCCCCGGCTCCAGCGCTTCGCGGGCCAGCCGGTCGGCGTCGACAATCACCGCTCCATGGCCGGCGAGCATGCGGGCGACGGTTGATTTCCCGGCTCCCAGGCCGCCGGTCAGACCGACCAGGAGCATCCGTGCGGGAGAACGGTGAGGCTAGGAGCGGCCCTCGCGCCGCTTGAGGTCTTCGACGATCGACTCGAGCGAGACGTCCTCGTCGCTGGTCTCCGCTGCCTCAGGCTCGGCTTCCGGTTCGGGAGCCACCTCCTCGGGAGCTTCGGCCGGCGCCTCGGGAGCTTCCGCCGCGGCGGGGGCCTCGGCCGGCGCTTCCGGCTCCGCGACCGCGGCCTCGGGTTGCGGCGCGGGCTCGGCGGCAGCGGGCTCGGCGGCAGCGGGCTCGGCTTCCGTCACCTCGGCCTCGATCTCCGGGGCGGGAGCGGCCTCGTCCAGGCCTCGCATCGATAGCGAGACCCGCCGCCGGGCCACGTCCACGTCCTCCACCCGGACCCGGACCTTCTCCCCCACCTGAACCACTTGCTCGGCGGACTCCACATGCTCCTCGGAGAGCTTGCTGATGTGCACCAGGCCCTCGATTCCGTCGGACACACGAACGAAGGCCCCGAACGGAACGATCTTGGTGACCTCCCCGTCGATGACCTGGCCGGCGCTGTGCTTGGACTCGAACTCCTTCCACGGGTCGGCCTGGGTGGCCTTCAGGGAAAGCGATACGCGCTCCCGTTCCATGTCCACGTCCAGGACCTCGACCTCCACTTCCTGGCTCACGGAGACGACCTCGCTGGGGTGCTCGACGTGCCGCCAGGACAGCTCGGAGACGTGGACCAGACCGTCGACCCCGCCCAGGTCCACGAACGCGCCGAAGTTCACGATCGAGGAGACCGTTCCGGTGCGCCGCTCGCCCTTCTGCAACGACTCCAGGAACTTCTTGCGGCCCTCGCTCTGGGATTCCTCGAGGAACGCCCGGCGGGACAGCACCACGTTGTTCCGATTCCGGTCGAGCTCGATGATCTTGCACTCGAGCTCTTGGCCGACGTACGGGTGCAGGTCCCGGACCCGCCGCAGCTCGACCAGGGAAGCAGGCAGGAATCCGCGCAGCCCGATGTCCAGGATGAGCCCGCCCTTGACCACCTCGATGACCGGCCCGGTGATGGTCCCGCCCTCGCCCATGATCTTCTCGATCCGGCCCCACGCCCGCTCGTACTGGGCCCGCTTCTTGGACAGGATGAGGCGGCCTTCCTTGTCCTCTTTCTGCAGGACCAGGGCCTCGAGCTGGTCGCCGACCTTGACGACCTCGCCGGGATCGACGTCGTGGCGGATCGACAGCTCCTTGGCGGGGATGACGCCCTCGGACTTGTAGCCGATGTCGAGCAGCACCTCGTCCCGGTCGATGCGGACCACGGTCCCGCTCAGGAGGTCGCCTTCGTTGAAGTCCTTGAGGGAGGCCTCGATGGCCTCAACCAGCTCTTCGGGGGTGAAGTCGCGTTCTGTCTTCGTCTCGGTGGTGCTATCGATCCTCGATCAGCTCCCTTCGAGCCCGGTGGCGCCCCAACGCGAAACCGCGCGCGGAGAGGGGAGCCCCTTCGGGCAGTTCAAGTGTAGGTGACCATCAAAGCGGGCGTCAATGTTTCCATCCGTCTAGTCGGCGCTCCCCCTCCGGCTGACGTCGTGCTGATACGTGGGCCAAGGCATGGTCGCGGGGTCATAGGCCTGGGGAAGCTGCCAGAGGTGGAGCGAGAGACGTTCCTTTGACACCCTCTGCCCTCTTCGGTCTCGGACGTGGTCCGAATCCGACGTGGCCACAACGGCCACCCGGCCATCGACTTCCGTCAGCAGCAGCGGGGCCTTCGCGCCCGCCTCCACGGGCATACCGAATCCCGAGAGGACCCGCCCGTTCGCGGACCACGCCTGGAGAGATCCCAGGAACGGTCCCGTACCGTGGATCACCACCTCGGCCCCCGCGCTGGCGTCGATGTTCCCGACGGCGGCGGGATACGCCGCGTCCGCTCTCGTGGGTACGGGCCAACCGCTGACGAACCGGCCGTCGTGGTGGTAGGCGGCCACCTGTCCGGACATGGGGACCACCAGCTCGAGGTCGCCGTCACCATCGAGGTCACCCAGGGATGCTCCCCCCGTGGAGATGCGGTTGGTCAA
>DASZKM010000257.1:0-4618 GCA_035947055.1 Actinomycetota bacterium | reverse complement strand
GGCGACGAGCCCACTCCATATCCTGAGCGAGTGGACCGCCGATGGCCTCGGGCGAACGCTCCAGGGCTACCCAGGGTGAGATGCCACCTCCCACCGACACGGCGATGAGGTCCAGCAGCTCCGGGATCCTTGCCGAGGCCTCGGCTCGGATCGAGGCCAGTCCTCGACCTTTGGCAAGATCCGGAAGCCGAGTTTTTCCCCGGCCAAGCGGCGGCGCCTCCGTCCCTGCCAGGCGACGGAGTTCCGCTTTGAGGGCAGGGTCGATCCGGAATCTCAGCGCTACCCAGAACAACGCAACCGCCATGACATAACTCGCGGCGACGGCCCATCTCATGCCGCCGCCTCCGCCCTGGCCAGGATGCGCCGGATCCACAGGTGACCTATCCCGGCAAACGCCAGACCCGTGATCAAGAGCAGTGATCCCAGCGGCGTGCGGTAGAAGGCGCCGAGGCCGTCCCCACCGGTCCCAGAGAGCAAGGCGACGAAGGCGACGGGTAGGGCGGCGAGGACGGCCCCGGACGCGCGGCCCTGAGCGGTGAGCGCACGGACCTCTCGGCGGGCGGCGGACCGCTGGGCGATCACAGCGCCGATCTCATCGAGTAGTGCCGGGAGGTTCCCGCCCGTGCGCCGGTCGACACTCAGGGCGTTAACAAGCAATCGCAGATCGGGAAGGGAGATCTGCCGGGTGAGGGCGCTCAGGGCAACATCCGGCGGTTCGCCCATCTTCATCCGGTGGATGACGGACTGGAGATGCTCGCGAAGCGGCGAATCCGTCCCGCGGGCGGCCTCTTCGAGCGATCGCCGAACGGACAGCCCGGCGCGCAGCGCCGCTCCGAGGGCCGCCACCGCCTCCCGCAGCTGACCCTCGAGCAGAACAGCGTCCGTGGCGATCCGTCGGGACAGAACGGTTTCCACCGCGATAGGCCCGCCGGCAAGGGCCGCGAAGGCACCCACGGGTCCCGCGAGATGCCACCCGAGCAACAGTCCCGTCACGGCCGTGCATGACAAGGCCATCGCGTACGACCAAGGTGCTCCGGGCCAACCTCGTCGAGTCGACCGATGGGCGAGACGAACGCTGAACCTGTTCAGCGATCGGCTCCGGCGGGTCGTTCGCTCGTTCCCGGTTCCCAGTGCGGCGTGAACGCGTTCCCTGCTTCGAAGGGCTACCGCCTGCGCCAACAGGCATCCTGCAACACCCAGTCCGAGCCCGAACCATGTCGCCGTGGTCACGAGGGCTCTCCGCCGAACACGTCCCTCAGCGCTGGGCCGCCTTCGACCACGTCTTCCACCGCGCAGACTCGATCGATGACCCGCTCGCCTGAGGCGCGTCGCACTGTGTGTACGACCAGATCGATGGTCGAAGCGATCTGTTGCCGAACGTGCGAGACGGGAAGCCGAACGTCGGACATGAGAGCCATGGTCTCGAGGCGGGCCATGAGGTCGCGCGGCGAGTTCGCATGAGCGGTCGACATCGACCCCTCGTGGCCCGTATTCATGGCCTGCAGCATGTCGAGGGCCTCTCCCCCGCGGACCTCCCCGATGACGATCCGATCCGGCCGCATCCGCAATGCGTTCCGGACCAGATCGCGAACGGATACCGCGCCCCGCCCTTCCACGTTGGGCGGCCGCGCTTCCAGTCGGACCACGTGCGGATGATCAAGGCGCAGCTCGGCAGCATCCTCGATCGTGATCAGCCGCTCCTCACGCGGGATGAAAGATGAGAGAACGCCCAGCAACGTGGTCTTGCCGGACGACGCGCCGCCCGACACCACGATGTTGGTTCGGTCTCGAACCGCCAGCCCGAGGAACTCGATCACGTCGCGGCTTGCGCTTCGAAGTTGCACCAGATCCTCCGGTCCCAATGGCACGATTCCGAATTTGCGAACCGTGACCACGGGACCGCAGAGCGAAAGGGGCGGGATGATCGCGTGGAACCGCGAGCCATCCGGAAGCCGGGCGTCCACCATCGGGCACGACTCGTCGGCCCGTAGACCGAGCGGTCCCACGATGCGTTCGATCAGACGAAGCACGGCCTCCTCCCCCTCGAACAGGCCGCGCTCAACCCTCTCGATCCGCCCCTTCCGCTCCACGTACACGTCGTCGGGGCCATTGACCATCACCTCCGTGACGTCTGGGTCTTTCAGCAGAGGCTCGATGGGGCCGAGTCCGACGACCTCGTCGGAAACCTGGTTCACCAACGCGGTGAGATCCCGCGCGGGCAGGACCGCCGTGTGCTCCCGGAGCACGGCCAGCGCTTCCTCCCTCACCCGCATCCGTCGTTCGGGAGTCGACGCCCCAGCCAGCACGTGCGCGTCGATCCGTTCGCGAACATCCGCGGCGACCTGCGAGCGCAGCCGGCGCTGCCCGCCCCCCGGGTGCCATGCCACTTTCATCGCGTCTCCTCGTCCAGCAGGCGCTTGGCAAGGGCGACCACACGGCGAGCCGCGGGACAGGAGCGGCCGGCGACGAGCTCGCCCCGGTTCTGGGCCCGCGGCACGGCGGGGTCGGTCCGGATCTGACACACGGGCGTGAGCCCCAGGGCGCGCCGCACGTCCTCGGGGACGATCTCCCCTCGAGCCACACGATTCAGAACCACCCTGCATCGCCCCTCGAGCTGTCGCTGCGATAACGCGTCGAGCTGCCGCTTTGCGTGCCGGATTGCGAACACGTCCAGCGTCGTGACCAAGACGATGGTGTCGGCCTCGTTGAGGGCTGCAGCCGCCGCGTCGTCGACTGAACGCGGGAGGTGAAGGACGACGGTCTCGAACGCGGTCCGGAGGTGACGGATGATCGTCCCCAACGCCTCCGGATCGGAGACGTCTCCGGCGACAACGGCCCCGGGAGCGAGCAGCACACGGAACCCCCTGGGGTGTGGATGCAGAGTGCGATCGAGATGCTCCTGCGTGAGCTCACCTGCCACGCCCAGCAAGTCGGCGATCGTCGGCATCGGCTCGTCCGGGGGGATTCCGAGTGCCGCGGAAACATCGGCACCGCCCCGGTCGAGATCGACAAGCACTGTCTCGAGGTCTTTGTCTGTGCATGCCGCGGCGAGGTTGGTGGCCAGGAAGGTTGCGCCGGCCCCTCCCCGCGCCCCCCAGACCGCCAGCACCCGACCGGATTTCGCCGCTGCGGTCGCGCGACGCCGGGAAGCGCCCTGGGCCCCACGTCCCAGCTCCTCCCGTTCGTCGGGCCAGACATAGAAACCGCGGGCGCCCACACGCATGGCGGTCCGCAGCGCCTGAGTCGTCTCGCGAGTATCGACGACGAGGAGAGCTGAACCGTTCTGCGACATGCCTGCGGCGACATCAGGAGAGGCAACGATTGCCTCAGGTCGCCGGTCGTGGATCTGGCGGCTCACCTCGAGACTGTCCGAAGCAGCACCGACCACACGAATGCCGGGGAGTCGTTCGAGGAAGTGAAAGATCTCTTCCTCGAGGGCGGGATCCGTCATCCCCAGAATCAGTCTCGTTTCCTGCATCGTTCCTCCGCGCGACGACCGAGAAGGGAAGAGGAGGGGGATGGGCCGCGGCGGGGAAGGACCGCGGCAGAGCGGAACGTTACGGGCTCTAGGCCGGGGCGCGCATCACCAGGCCGGGGATGATTCCGGGGGATTCGCTATCCCCCGGTCGGGGGATGGACTTCAGCCGACCAGCTTCTCGCAGCTGAGAGCCCGCTCCTTCTTCTTGGCTGCGCAGACGTCCCGGCCCGGCCCGCCGTTGTAGAGATCGTCGCCGAGCTCGCCGAAGAGCCTGTCCGGGCCCGGACCTCCCTTGAGGACGTCCTCTCCGCCCTGGCCGTTCAGCATGTCCGCTCCGTCGCCGCCGAGGAGCACATCGTCGCCGGTGCCGCCCAGATCGTCACCCGAGTCACCACAGAGCCTGTCGGCGCCGCCGATCCCCGAGATCCGGTCGTTGCCACCCTGGCCCACGAAGACGTCCGGCCCTTCGGTCCCGGTGATCACGTCGTCGCCGCCGGTACCCATGTCCGAGGCCGACTGGTCGAAGCACTGAAGCGGAGGGGGGATGGGATTCGCCGTCCCGGACAACCCCATCACCAGGCCTGCTGCCACCATCGCCACCAAACTGTTCCTGCGCATCGTGATCCTCCTTACTCGACGGGCTCGATGCCCAAACGGTCGAACCGCACCCGGTGCCGCCCCAACAGATCCAGGAGCATCTCCTTCTCCCCGGCCGGGCCACCGAGCAAGCCGCGGACGGCCTCGGCGGCGTTGAGCGCGCTGCGGGTCTGGTTCAGCGCCTCCCCGATGACCTTGCGGGCGTACGCCGCGATCCGGTCCCGGGCCCGCGGATCGTCCTGCAGTCCCCGAGTCAGCTCGTCCAGCGCGAAGGCTTCCTGCTCGTCCCGGTCGACGAGCGTCCGGCGGATCACCTCGGCGGAGACGGGGTCGAGGATGGGCTGCAAGACCTCGGCGAAGTCCCGGACCATGGCGTCACCCACGTAGTGGAAGACCTGAGCCTCCAGCCAGTCGGACGGCTCGGGTCTTCCACTACGTGGGTGACGCCATGGTCCGGGACTTCGCCGAGGTCTTGCAGCCCATCCTCGACCCCGTTTCCGCCGAGGTGATCCGCCGGACGCTCGTCGACCGGGACGAGCAGGA
>DASZKM010000256.1:0-4483 GCA_035947055.1 Actinomycetota bacterium | reverse complement strand
TGCCGCTTGCCGCGCCCCAGTCCCAGCTGGACCTTGGCCAGGCCTCGGGTGAAGTAGATGCGCATGGGAACCAGCGTCAGACCCCGTTCCTGCGTCCGTCCGATCAGCCGGTCGATCTCCGCCCGGTGGAGGAGCAGCTTGCGCACACGTCGGGGGTCGTAGTCGGCCTGGCTCGAGTGGCTGTACGGAGAGATGTGCAGGTTCTCCAGCCACACCTCGCCCTCGGTGACCCGGGCGTACGACTCGGCGAGCGATGCCCGCCCCGAGCGCAGCGACTTCACCTCGGCGCCGGTGAGGACGATCCCGGCCTCGAACGTCTCCTCGATGTCGTAGTCGTGCCGCGCGCGGCGGTTCGTGGCCGCGGCCCGCTCGCTCACGGCGTCAGCCTACGGCAGGCCCCGGCGGGGACCGGAGCTCAGACCTCGAGGAACCGACGCATGGCCAGCAGGCTGGCCACCGCGGCGATGAGGATCCCAGCCCCGATCAGGATCGGAACCGTGACCAGGATCTCGGGGGTGTCGATCCAGCTGGGGACGAACGCGATCTGACCGCGCAACGGGTCGATGAACAGGAACTTCATGGCAAAGATGGCCAGAACGGCCGCCACCCCGCCGATCATGCCTTCCACCATGCCCTCCATCAGGAACGGGACGCGGATGAACCAGTTGGTGGCCCCGACCAGCTTCATGATGGCGATCTCCTTGCGCCGGGCGAACACGGCCATGCGAACCGTGTTCCCGATCAGGCCCATCGCGGCGATCAGCATGATGGCCGCCACCGCGATCACACCCGTGCGCAGCACTCGAGTCACGGCCAGCAGCTTCTTGAGCAGCGCCTGCTCGTCCCGGATCTGGTCGATGGCCGGGTCACCGGCCAGCCGGGCCCGGATCACAGGGAACTCCTCCGGCGCGACCAGCTTGATACGGTACGACTGGGGCATCGCCTCGGGATCCACGTTCTCTACCAGCGCGGGGTTGTCCCGGAACAGCTCCCGGAAGTTCGCGTAGGCCTCGGCCCGGTCCTCGAACTGGACCTCCTCGACCTCCGGGATCTCGGAGATCCTTCGTCCCAGCGCCTCCACCTCTTCGGGCGACGCGTCGTCCCGAAGGAACACCGAGACCTCCACCTTGGAGGCCCACTCCCCCGTCATCAGCCGGACCTGCCGCTCCACCAGCAGCGCGCCGCCCAACAGGAACAGGGAGATGAACACCGTGGAGATGGCGGCGAACGTGACCAGCGCGTTCCGCCGCAGGGCCAGCGCGGTTTCGCGGAGGAAGTATCCGGACCTACGCGCCATACCCGTAGACCCCGCGAGCCTGGTCCCGGACGACCTTCCCCTCGTCGAGCTCGATGACGCGGCGGCGCATGGCGTCGACGATCGCATTGTCGTGCGTGGCCATGATCACGGTCGTCCCCGTGCGGTTGATCCTGTCCAGCAGCTTCATGATCTCCACCGAGGTGGTCGGGTCCAGGTTCCCGGTGGGCTCATCGGCCAGCAGGATCAGCGGCCGATTGACGAACGCCCGGGCCACCGACACCCGCTGCTGCTCTCCCCCGGAAAGCTCCTCGGGATAGTTGTTCAGCTTGCCGCCCAGCCCGACCAGCTCCAGGATCTCGGGCACCCGGCGGTCGATCACGTGGCGAGGCTTGCCGATGACCTCCAGGGCGAAGCCGACGTTCTCGAAGACCGTCTTGTCCGGCAGGAGCTTGAAGTCCTGAAAGACCGTCCCGATGTTGCGGCGCAGGTACGGGATCTTCCACGCCGACAGGTTGGCTATGTTCTTGCCGGCCACGAAGATCTTTCCCCGGCTGGGCTCCTCTTCCCTGAGCAGGAGCCGGATGAACGTCGACTTGCCCGAGCCGGACGGCCCAACCACGAACACGAACTCGCTCTTCTGGACCTCGATGGAGACGTCCTCGAGCGCGACGACCGTGTCCTTGTAGACCTTGGTCACATGTTCGGTCTTGATCATGCGGAGATTCCTTCCAGGAATGGCCCGCCGGGCCGGGCGTGATGCTAACAGACGCCTACGGGCGAGTGAACCACATCGCGGAAATCAGCCCGCGGAAGCGAGCGCCTCGCGTACCTGACCGGCGATCCCGTCGCCGTCCAGCCCGTACTTGGAGTAGAGCTCTGCGGGCTTGCCCGACTCCCCGAACGTGCGCATCCCGATCATCCGGAGTGGGATCCCCACACCCCCCTTGGCCAGGGTCTCCGCGACGGCGCCACCGAGTCCGCCGCGCACGCTGTGGTCCTCCACCGTGAACACCATCCGCCGGCCAGACGCGGCGTCGAGGACCGCTTCCTCGTCCAGTGGGTGGATCGTGTGGATGTTGAGGACCTGCGCCGAGATACCGTCGCGGTCGAGGGCGTCGGCTGCCTTGACGGCCTCGCCGACGGTGGCCCCCGTGGCCACGATGGCCACATCGGAGCCGTTGCGCAGCGGCACCGCGGCGCCCAGTTGGAAGGTGTAGTCGGGCGGGTTGACGTCCTCCACACCTTGCCGGGTCAGCCGGAGGAACGCCGGGCCGTGATAGTCGACGAGGAACTCAACCGCTCGCTCGGTCTCCACGGCGTCGGCGGGGTTGATGACCACCATGTTCGGCAACGTGCGCATCATCGCGATGTCCTCCAGGGCCATCTGCGAATAGCCGTCTTCCCCCACCCCGATGCCCGTGTGCGTCCCCACGATGCGGACGTTGGCCTCCTGATAGGCCACCGACATCCGGACCACCTCGAACCGCCCGGTGACGAAGCACGAGAACGAACAGGCCCACGGGATCTTGCCGGACAGCGCCAGGCCCGCGGCGATCCCGATCATGTTCTTCTCCGCGATGCCCGCGTCGATGAAGCGGTCGGGATGCTTCTCCTGGAACTCCTCGGTTCGCGTTGAGTCGCGAAGGTCGCCGGTGAGGACCACCACGCGGGGGTCGTCGCCGACCCGAGTGATGGCCTCGCCGAACGCGTCTCTCGTCGCCGCCCCCATCAGGTCCCTTCCGCGCGCAGCTCGGCCAGGGCCCGTTCGGCCTCCTCCGGCTTGGGAGCCTTGCCGTGCCAGGCCGGATCGAGCTCCATCCACGACACGCCCTTGCCCTTCACGGTGTGCGACACGATGACGGTCGGCCGTCCGTTGACCAGCTCGGCTTCGTCCAGGGCGTCGAGGATCTGGTCCATGTCGTGGCCGTCGATCTCCCGGACGTGCCAGTTGAACGAGCGCCACTTCGCCACCACCGGCTCCTCATCGAGGATCTCGGCGACCTTGGCGGTCTGCTGCACCTGGTTGTAGTCCAGGATCGCGCACAGGTTGTCGAGGCCGTGGCGACCCGCGAACATGGCCGCCTCCCAGATCTGGCCGGACTGGCTCTCACCATCGCCCACCATGCAGAACACTCGCCATGCGGCCTGGTCCATCTTCCCGGCCATGGCCATGCCCACCGCGATGGACAGGCCTTGCCCCAGCGACCCCGTGGACGCTTCGATCCCGGGGAGCCGGACGCGGTCGGGGTGACCCTGCAGCGCGGAACCGAGCTTCCGCAGCGTTTTGAGCTCCTCCTCGGGGAAGAACCCGGCCTTGGCCATCGCCGCGTACACGATCGGGATGCAGTGGCCCTTGGACAGGATGAAGCGGTCCCGGTCGGCCCAGCTCGGCTCGGTGGGCCGCAGCCGCAGCTTGTGGAAGAACAGCGCGGCGATCATGTCCGCCGCGGACAGCGTCCCGCCGGGATGACCGGACCCCGCCGCGGTGATCATCTCGATGTCGGTGATCCGGAGCTGGCGGGCGATCTCCCGGAGCCGGTCGGCCAACGCTTGGCGGTCGGTGGCCGCGTGGGCGGTGTCCATCGGATTCAGCCTACCGGCTCTGGGCGTCTGCGCCAGCCCGGTGCCGCAGCGCCGGCTCGATGAGCCGGTCCAGGTCACCGTCCAGGACCCGGTCCACGTCCCCGACCTCTACCCCGGTCCGGTGATCCTTGACCAGCCGGTAGGGATGCAGCACGTAGGACCGGATCTGGGATCCGAACTCGATGTCCTGCTTGGCGCCGCGAAGGTCCTCGATGCGCTGCTCACGTTCCCGCCGGGCCCGGTCGGCCAACCGCGCCTTGAGGATCCGCATGGCCACCGCGCGGTTCTGCATCTGTGAGCGTTCGTTCTGACACGCCGCCGTGATTCCCGTCGGGACGTGCGTGATGCGGACGGCGGAATCCGTCACGTTCACGTGCTGGCCGCCCGCGCCGCTCGAACGATAGGTCTCGATCCGGAGATCCTTCGGATCCAGCTCCGGTGCCTCATCCTCGGGAATGAGCGGGATGACGTCCAGGCTGGCGAAGGACGTGTGGCGCCGCTTCGAGGCGTCGAACGGCGAGATCCGAACCAGCCGGTGCACTCCCCGTTCGGTGGACAGCAAGCCGTACGCGTTGCGCCCGTGGACGATGAACGTGGCGCTCTTGACCCCGGCTTCGTCGCCCGGCATGACCTCGTCGAGCT
>DASZKM010000255.1:0-2500 GCA_035947055.1 Actinomycetota bacterium | reverse complement strand
GGCGGCGCCCGACAGCAGGACCTCCAACTGCCGGGACACGGGTTGGCCGGGCATCTCGCGAATCGTAACAAGGGAAAACACCGAGGCGCGGATATACACTCGTCGTGCACGAGATGACTCGTCCTTCCCCGTTCGCGGCGCGCCTCCCGCTCGTCCTCTTCGTCCTGGTCTCCACGGCGTGCCGCCCCCTGTCGGACCTGGAAGAGCGGTTGGGAGCGCAGCCGCTGGCCCAGACGTCGAAGATCTACGACGTTCGCGGGCAGCTCATCGCCACACTCCACGCCGAAGAAGATCGCGAGGTCGTGCCGATCGAAGACATCCCTCGCGTGGTGCAGGACGCGGTGGTGGCCATCGAGGACCAGCGCTTCTGGACGCACGCCGGCGTCGACCTCAAGGCCGTCCTCCGGGCGGCGTACGTGAACGCCACCACCGGCCGCGTGACGGAGGGCGGCTCGACGATCACCCAGCAGTACGTGAAGAACCGGCTGCTGTCACCGGAGAGGACCCTGGGCCGAAAGGTGCGGGAAGCCGTCCTGGCGTGGCAGCTGGAACAGCAGGTGCCGAAGGAAGAGATCCTCGGACGGTATCTGAACACCGTGTACTTCGGGCAGGGCGCGTACGGGATCGAGCGAGGGGCCGAGACGTTCTTCTCGATCCCCTCTTCCGAGTTGACGCTCCCCCAGGCCGCGCTGCTGGCCGGGCTCATCGCCGGGCCGGAGCGATGGGACCCGCTCGACCATCCCGGCCTGGCGCTCGATCGCCGGGAGCAGGTGCTGGACCGGATGTACGAGCTGGGGATGATCACGTACCAGGACCATCAATGGGCCCGGCGACAACCGCTCGGCCTCCGTCCGCGTCTGGGCGGGAGCCGGTACCCCGCCCCCTACTTCGTCGACTACGTGAAGCACCAGATCCTGACCGATCCCCGGTTCGGCGAGACCTACACGCAGCGGTACAACCTTCTGTTCAAGGGCGGACTGCGCATCCACACCACGATCCACCTGGGGATCCAGCGCGACGCCGAGGCCGCGGTGAGCTCGGTGCTGACCGAGCCGGGCGATCCGTACGGGGCCCTGACGGCGGTGGATCCTCGAACCGGATACATCCGGGCCATGGTCGGAGGACGCAACTACTTCGCGCCGAGACGCGCGGATCCATTCGCCAAGGTGAACCTGGCGCTCGGTGGGTCCACGGGGCGCCAGGCGGGCTCGGCGTTCAAGCCCTTCGCGCTCGTCGCCGCGCTGGAGAACGGGATCCCCCCGTGGGAGACGTACCCGGCGCCGTCGTCATTGCTCATGGACGAGTGGCCGTGCGGGACGCCGGAATCTCCTTGGGACGTGGAGAACTACGAGGGCGCGGGGTACGGCGGCTCGGTGTCCGTGGAGCAGGGCCTCATCAACAGCGTGAACGTGGTCTACGCCCAGATCATCCGGGACGTGAATCCTCGGCGGGTCGTCGAGACGGCGCACCGGATGGGGATCCGCAGCCCGTTGCGTCCGTACTGCTCAGCGGTCCTGGGAGCGAACGAGGTAAACACCCTGGAGATGGCGTCGGCATTCGGGACCATCGCCAACGAGGGCACGCACGTCGAGCCAACGGCCATCGTTCGCATCGAAGACTCGGAGGGAGAGGTGGTCTTCGAGGCGGAGCCCCGGACCCGCCAGGCCCTGTCCGAGGCCGTGGCCGGTACCGCAGCCCGGATCATGCAGCGGGTCATCACCGAGGGAACGGGAACCGCGGCCGATATCGACCGCCCTGCCGCGGGGAAGACCGGCACGGCCCAGGAATGGCGCGACGCCTGGTTCATCGGGTTCGTCCCGCAGCTCTCGGCCGCCGTGTGGGTGGGGTACCCGGAGGGCCAGATCTCCATGGTCTACCCCCGCACCCGGATCTCCCGGGTCTATGGCGGCTCGTACCCCGCCCAGATCTGGAACGCATTCATGACCGAGATGGCCGAGCGGCTTCCGGTCCGGGACTTCGCGGAGGCGAACCAGGAGTACGTGACGGTGGCGGTGGACATCACGCGGGGATGCGTGGCCACCTCGCTGACCCCCGAGGGATACGTTCGGTACATCCCGTTCGTGGCCGGGACGGAACCGACCGAGCCGTGCCCCGCCGAGCCGGTCGATGCGGTGGTCAGCACCGAGGGTCGGGTCCCCTCCGTGGTGGGCCTGACCTCCGAGGCGGCCAACGAGATCCTCGAGGAGGCCGGCTACGCCGTGGAGGAGACGTTCGAGCCTGCGGCGGGATACGCGGCGGACTCGGTGATCGATCAGTCCCCTGCGCCCGGGACGCCGGCGGAGCAGGGGAGCACGGTCCTCATCATCGTCTCAGCGCCCTGAGGGGCGTACCACTCCGGTCCGCGGACGGGACACGCGGGGCAGGGGGCGGGAGAGAAAGGCGCTCCCCGCTTCGACGAACCGCCACCGCCGATCGGTGGCGACACTGATGCCGACCCGCGGTGTGGCCACCACGGAAGCCGCCGGCTTCCCCGGCGCCA
>DASZKM010000254.1:0-4321 GCA_035947055.1 Actinomycetota bacterium | reverse complement strand
CCCAAGCTATCGAGATCGCCGACCCGGACGCTCAGTTCAAGGTGGTCCTGGACCTCAACCGACTGACCGGGATCGGGGGCGAGGAAGGCAAGCTGGTGACGGACTTCGTCTCGCGGATCCGCGAGCAGCGGGGCGACCGTGCCGGCGAGGTCATCACGCTTCGCTCGGGAGACCTCCAGCACCTGGCCACCGCGGCCCGGACCAAGCCCCCGGACCTGCTGGAACGGCTCCGCCCCGCCCTGTACGCGCCCCGCTCCTAGCCTCCTCCTGGGGGCCCCTCACGCAGCGCCCGTAGGCCGCGCAGCCTGTAGGCCTCTCAACTTTCCCCTCGAAAGGTCCGATATCCCACGCAGACTCACCTACGAACGGGCAAACCCGCCGGGAGGCGGGGACGCAAAGCTCCAGGCCCTGACCGGGCGGCTGAGCTGCCGAATAGGTACGGACGAGACACGTCCGTCCCGTTCGCTAGGTGGCGAGCAGAAAGGGACGGGCGATGTCGAGACGATGGTTCCCCGCTGCCGTGGCCATGTTCGTGGCCACGGGCACCCTGGCGGGATCCGCTGCTGCTTCCGAGGCTCCATCTTCCAATCCGGCTACCTACGCCGCCGGAGAGATCGTGGTCCGGTACTTCCCTGGGACCGGGCCCGATGACCAGGCCGAGGCCCGGGAGGCGCTGGATGCCTCGGTGGAGAGCTCCTCCGCAGTGTCGGGCCTGGAGATCCTCGACGTCCCCGCGGGAACCGACGTGGAGGACGCGGCGGCAGCCGCCGAGGCGCTTCCCCAGGTCCTGTACGCGGAACCGAACTACGCGTACCGGATCGCGGCGGTCCCCAACGATCCCATGTACCGCAGCCTGTGGGCGCTCGGACCGTCGAACCGGTCGGGGATGAGCTCGGGCATCGACACGCCGTCGGCGTGGAACGCCACCACGGGCAGCCCCACCATGAAGGTCGCCGTGGTGGACAGCGGTGTGGAAACCACCCATCCAGACCTGGCCCCGAACATCTGGTCCAACCCCGGCGAGACCGGGGGTCGTGAGGCAAACGCCACCGACGACGACGGCAGCGGCTTTGCCGACGACTGGCGGGGGTGGGACTGGGTCGACGACGACAACGACCCCGCGGACCCGCTGGGGCACGGCACGCACACTGCCGGCACCATCGGGGCGGTGGGCAACAACGGGGTGGGGGTGACCGGCGTGAACTGGCACGTCAAGGTGATGCCCCTTCGGGTCATCGATGCAAGCGGGGTCGGATACGCCACGGATGTGGCCGAGGCGTTCACGTATGCCGCCCGGATGGGCGCCCAGGTGGTCAATGCCAGCCTGTCCGGACCCGATCTCTCCCAGGGCATGTACGAGGCCATCGCCGCGGCTCCCCAGACGCTCTTCGTGGTGGCCGCGGGGAACGAGGGCAAGGACAACGACGTCTCGCCATCGTACCCGTGCAACTTCGAGCTTCCCAACGTTGTGTGCGTCACGGCCACGGGCGAGTTCAACGAGCTGACCCCGTTCTCGAATTGGGGCGCTCGGTCCGTGGACCTGGCCGCTCCGGGGATGCGGATCGTCAGCACGTGGCCGGGCGGCGGATACGCCGAGGGGATGGGCACGTCGGCCGCCACCCCGCACGTATCGGGAACAGCGGCCCTGGTGTGGTCCCGGTTCCCCGGCGGCGCGCTCGCCGTGCGAGACCGGTTGCTGGCGACGGTGGAGCGGATCCCAGAGCTGCAGGGCCGCACGGTGACCGGCGGCCGGGTGAACGCCGCCACCGCCCTCGGCCAGCCGCGCGAAGCGGCGGAAGAGCTCAGGGGCGGCGACAAGAAGCGCTGCAAGAAGAAGTCGGCGCGGCTCCGTCACCGGCAGCGCCGGCGGCACCGCCAGCGGCGCGCCTGCCGAACCCGCCGCTAGCGCGGGTCTCCGACTCGACGCGACGCCGGGTACTCTGGAGCGCCCCCACCTGTCGGCTGGACGCCCCAAGGAGTCCATCGCCCTTCCTCCCCACGGCTGACGTGAGGCGGGGCGAGGAAATCCTGCTTTCGCTGACTGGATCGACCGCTTTCACCCCATTCCCAAGTTGACTCGGGGCCTCCCACACCAGTAGGTTTCCACTCTCCGTGTTCTTTCGCAGGAGAGAGGAGGTAGGCCGATGACCCGACGGCTTACACATGGCAAGTTCCGGATCGTCGTAGCTGCAGTCGTGGCGACCGCGCTGGCGACGATCGGCGCGGTGGCATCCGCCGCCCCGCCCAACCGCGCGTTCACGCTGGACTTCCGCGACTCCAGCGGAACCGTCATCATCCCGTGCTTCGTCAAGAGCACTACCGGCAACGTGGCCTCGGTACGCGCCACGAAGTCGGGACAGGGTGGCCCGCCGATGCGAAGCGTCGACATCACGGTGCATAGCGCGTTGACCAGCGTGTCGGTGGGGAGCCCCACCTCCAGCCAAGGGAGTTGGTCTTCGTCCTCGTCCGGGAACACTGTCAGCCTGGACGGCAGCTCGCCGGGCCTGATCAAGTCGGGGAGCTGGGTGCAGGCGCCCGTGACGTTCAACGCGCCGGCCACGGTGGGCGACTACCAGTGGACGGCCGTGGGCGGCGGGCCCGGCGGCGTGCAGTACACCCTGACCGGGACGGTCCCGTTCGTCAGGATCGTGAACTCGCTGTCCGAGTGCCCGGCGCCTCCGTCCGGCCCCACCATCGCCGGAGCCGGACCGTGCGTCCGCCCGACGATCGGCGGCACCGCTGGTGACGACCTGATCGTCGGAACGCCCGGGAACGACGTGATCCTGGACCTGCTCGGCAACAACACGGTCCTGGGAAGCGGCGGCAACGACATCATCTGCACCGGGCCGGGCAATGACAACGTCCGAACCCTCGGCGGTAGCGACATCGCCTGGGACCAGGGCGGCCGGAACCAGATCGGTGTCGGAGCCGGCAACGACAACGTCACCAGCCAGAATGGTCCCGACCGGATCCGCACCGGTCCCGGGAACGACACCGTGTCGGCCGGCGGCGGCCGGAACCAGATCACCACGGTGGGTGGGAAGGACCGGGTCCTCACCCGTAACGGTGCCGACCTGGTCAAGACCGGCAAGAGCAAGGACACGGTCAACGCCGGTGGCGGGAAGAACAGGCTGGCCGGCGGCGGCGGCAACGACCGCCTGAAGGCCGGCAAGGGCAAGGACAAGCTGAACGGCGGCAAGGGACGCGACGTCTGCCAGGGTGGCAAGGGCAAGACGAACGTGTTCCGGAACTGCGAGAAGGCTCGGGGCCGCGGCGCCTGAGCCACTCGGGATCGAGGCGAAGGCCCCCGCTCCGGCGGGGGCCTTTCGCTATCCGGCGCCGGCGCGGTCCCGGGCGATGCGACCCAGGACGCCGTTGACGAACCGGCCCGAGTCGCCGGTGGACAGTTCCTTGGCCGCGGCCACCGCCTCATCGATGGCCACGGCGACGGGAACGTCGGGCCGGGCCAGCAGCTCGTAGCAGGCCACTCGCAGCACGGCCCGGTCCACCGCGGCCAGCCGCCCGAGCGTCCACCCTTCGGTGTACTCGCCGATCAACGGATCGATCTCGTCGGCGCGCTCGGCGATCCCCCGCACCAGATCCTCGGTGAACCGAGGGATCCGCTCCCCCAGCGCCTTCCGCTCCTCCAGCACGTTGAGTGGGGACCGCTGGCCCATATCCGCCTGATAGACGATGGTCACGGCCAGCCGGCGGGCGCCACTCCGCCTGGCCACCGCCCTACTGCTCCCGGGTGAGGTACTCGCCGGTCCGGGTATCGACCTTCACCCGGTCGCCCTGCTCGACGAACAACGGAACCTGGATCTTGATCCCCGTCTCCAGAGTGGCCGGCTTCGTCGCTCCGCTGACCCGGTCGCCCTTCAGCCCCGGCTCGGTGCCGGTCACGGTCAGGACGACGGCGGCCGGAAGCTCAACGCCGATCGCCGTTCCCTCGTACATCGGCACCACGCACATGGCCCCCTCCACGATGTAATTCGAGGAATCCCCCACCACCTCGAGCGGTACGTGGGTCTGCTCGTAGGTGCCGGTATCCATCAGCACCAGATGGTCGCCTTCGCGGTACAGGTACTGCATCTCCTTCCGCTCCACGATGGCCAGACCGACCTTCTCGTCGGCCTTGAACGTGCGCTCTTGCACCGCGCCGGTGCGCACGTTACGGAGCTTGGTCCGAACCACGGCCTGACCCTTGCCCGGCTTGTGGTGCAGGAACTCCAGGACGCTCCACAGCTCGCCGCCCAGATTGAGGGTCATCCCGTTCTTCAGGTCGTTGGTCGAGACGCTCACAGGATCAGGAGCTCCTTCG
>DASZKM010000253.1:0-2353 GCA_035947055.1 Actinomycetota bacterium | reverse complement strand
GGCTGGATTGGCCTCAGGCGCCGGCCAGGCTGGCGCGCACGCCGGCTTCGGACCCGACCTGATCGACCGCTGGAAGGGCCGCGCGTTCCAGCAGAGCCCCGACTCGTCGATCTCGCTGGTGGGCTTCGAGGACGAGCAGGTCAACTGGGAGGCGAACTCGACGATCCTCGGCGAGCGGGCGGGTCCCGTGCGGGCCATCCGGGAGATCTGGGGCGCGGACTCCGGGACGAACGTGACCAAGACCGAGACGTTCTACCGGGACGGGATCTCCTACCGGTACCGGGTCCGGGTGCACCCCATCCCGCCGGACGGGCTGTACACGTCGTGGGACTACAACGCCGGCGTGGCTACGCGGTACTTCAACACGCTCAAGCCGGAGGGCGTGGCCATCGACGGCATCAACGATGACGTCGGGAACGTCGACGGCGCCGGCGGGCAATCCTTCTACTTCGACGCTCCGGACCCGACGTTCAACCTGCTGGCCTCGGCGGAGAACTGGGAGCAGGTGTCCGGGGCGGGCAACGCCGGATCGCTCGCCTACATCATCGAGTTCAACGGCGTGACGTCGGCCGAGAACCCCGCCGTGGTCCCCTACTACCGAGACGACAAGTGCCTTGACGACGGGACCGGCGACAACCCGGTCCCCCGGCCGTGGCCCGGCGAGGCTTCCACCGACCAGCGCGTGAAGGACGGCTACGCGGCGCAGGCCGGCAAGCCCTACGACCAGCTGACGTGCGACGAGAAGCAGGGCGCGTGGGGAAGCCACGGCGTGCACTTCTTCGTCACGGGCGACACCGACAACGCGTTCGTCGGCGAGACCACCACGGAGATCGACGCTACCCAGTGGCAGTTCACGGTGCCCACCGCGCAGCCGGCCAACGTCGGGGAGGCCTATGGGAACACCGTGCGGGCCCGGCTGGTCACCGCGGCGGTCGAGCAGGCCAACACGCCGGGCACCGGCAAGGGCCACGGCAGGACCGGGCGCTAGGGCCCACTGCAGGACCGGCCGCTAGGCCAGGTCGGACAGCGCTTCCTCCAGCGGCTTGCGGATCCCGATCACGAACGGAACCTCTTCCTTCGTGTACCGCCGGGCCTCGGCCTCCCGGAGCTTGCGGATGAGGTCCACGATCCGGTGCAGCTCGTCGGCCTCGAACGCCAGGATCCACTCCCAGTCGCCGAGTCCGAACGACGATGTGGTGTTGGGCAGCACGTCGGGGTAGTCGCGGGCCAGCTCGCCGTGCTCCTTGAGCAACGAGGAGCGGTCCTCGGCCGGGAGCAGGTACCACTCCGGGGTGCGGACGAAGGGGTACACGGACAGGTACTTGCGCGGTTCCTCCCCGCGCAGGAACGCCGGCTGATGCTGCGGGTTGAACTCCGCCGGCCGGACTGCTCCCAGGAACGAGTGGGTGAGCTCCAGGGCCCGGCCCAGCGCGGTCCGCCGAAGGTGGACCACCACCTCCTGCAATTCATCGGGCGAGCCGGCGACGAGCCACAGCATGAGATCGGCGTCCGGACGGAACCCGGTGCACAGGTAGAAGCCGCGAGCGGTGACGCGGTGCCCGAACTCTTCCAGGATCGAGTTCCACTCTCCGGTTCCCTGGGCGGTCTCCTTCGCGGTCAGCTGCTGCCGGCGGCGGAACACGGGGTAGTAGGCGTACGTGACCTGCTCTTCGGCCATCAGGCCGCTCCTTTCAGGTAGTCGCGGACCACGTTGGCCAGCGCGGTGATGAACGCGGGATCGTCGTTCATGGACTCCGCTCGGACCAGCCGGATGCCGGCCTCCGCGGCCGCTCGCTGAGCCTCGATGTCGATGTCGTACAGGATCTCCAGGTGGTCGGCGACGAACCCGCACGGGCAGGAGACCACCGCGGCGTGGCCCTCGGCGGCGGCGGTGCCGATCACCTCGTCGAGCGACGGGCCGAGCCACGGCTCGTCGGTTCGTCCAGCGCTCTGCCAGGCAACGGTGTAATGCTCCAGACCGAGGGCCAGAGCCACGGCGTCCGCCGTTTCCTGCAGCTGCTTCGGATACGGATCGCCCTCGTCGGCGATGCGGGCCGGCAGGCTGTGCGCGGAGAACACCACCAGGTCGCGGGCCCGCTCCTCTTCGGTCAGCCGGTCTCGAGCTTCCTGGACCCGCTCCACCAGGAGCTCGATGAATGTCGGATGGGTGTGCCACGACTCGATGAAGTCGAGCTTCAGGCTTCCGTCGTCCGGCAGCGCCTTCCGGGCCCGGTCCATGTATCCGCCGATCGACATCCGGGCGAAGTGCGGGGCCATCACCAGGCCGAGACCTTCGCGGATCCCGTCTGCGGCCATCTGTTGGACCACGTCACCGACGAACGGCGGCGAGTGC
>DASZKM010000252.1:0-2716 GCA_035947055.1 Actinomycetota bacterium | reverse complement strand
ACCGCGCCCAAGGTGATCGGCTCGGTGGCGGTGACCGACCACACGTGGACCTGCGTGGCGGACTGCACCTATGCGTATGGCCGGACCGGCTCGATCGTCGACCTGACGCTTCCCACCCAACCGAAGGTCGTCGCCAACTGGAGGACGATCACCGGGGTCAACTCGTACACCCACGACTTCACCGAGGTGGCCCCCGGCCGCCTGATGAGCTCCGGCCAGCCGTCTGTGTACCTCGACGTCACCGATCCGGCGAAGCCGAAGGTCCTGACGCGGATCGTCACCCGTTTCTCCTCGCTCGGCTACCACGGGAACGAATGGCCCCAGGCGGCCAAGGACCCGATGCTGATCATGGGGACCGAGATCGCCCCCGCCGGCCAGAACAACCTGGCGGGCAGCGACTGCCAGGGCGACGGTGAGATCGCCACGTACGACACCACCGCGGTGCTGGCCGCGGAGCAGTACGCGATCGACAACCCGGGGACGCCGTGGGGCCCGGCCAACTTCACCAAGCTGGACGCTTGGCGGATCGCCGGGCGCGGCACGTACAACGAGGGACGAGCCCCGTTCCACACCCTGTACTGCAGCCACTGGTTCGACGCCCATCCCACCTGGAATGCCGGCGGCCTCCTGGCCGTGGCCCACTACGACTGGGGAACCCGGTTCCTGAACGTGGACTCGGCCGGAAAGATCCAGGAGGTCGGATGGTTCCAGCCGGTCGCCGGCTACACGGCCTCCGCGTACTGGATCACGAACGACATCGTCTACACGCTGGACTACCGGCGAGGTCTGGACATCCTGCGGTTCACCGCGTAACTGCTGTCACGCCTGGGTGTTCTGCTCGCCGCAGGCAACGTGCGCGTTCAGACACGTGCTCACCAGTTGATCGAGCTTGGCCTGGTTCCAGGTGTTCCAGAAGTCCGCATGCATCGTGTAGTACGCGCCGCTGGATAGGGTCAGCTTGATATTGGCGTCGGGTGCGTCATCCGGCGTGCATGGGATGGCGCCGACACATGGATCCGCGATACGCCACCGCACCCGGTAGCTCAGCTGCGGGAGCCGGTGGGGGAACGTCTTCGAGCACTTCCCGTTGGTGGGATACGTCATCGTCGTGGGACCGAGGCCCCGACCGGTCCAGCAGCTCGGGAAATCGATCCTGGCGGTGACCCGCGCCCCGTACGGCGTGCAGTCGTAGGGATGGCTCCTGAGGGGAGTCCCGTCTTTGCCGCAACCCCACAGCACCTTGGGATTCACCGCCCCTGAGGTGGCGTCCTTGTTGCCGGCCAGCATCTGGAGTCCCGCCGGGTAGCTCTTCACGTTCGCGTTGGCGAATCCGAAGTAGTAAGCCGCCACTCGGATCGGGCTCTGCTGAACGCCGTTGAGGTAGGCCGTCGGGTTCCAGTACCCCGCCGTGTCCTCCAGGAGCCCGCAGGTGGTCGAGCTGGCCCGCATCGAGTCGTAGGTGGAGGTCGCATTGGTCGTGGTGCTTCCGAAGAAGTCGTGGAGATGTGAGCCGCCGGGAAGGCCGGGCGCAACGATCGGGTCGTCGGGAAGCGTGTGGGAGTAGACGCAGTCGACGTTGAAGCTGCCTCGAGGAGCGGCGCTGGCCGGCGCAGGCCACAGACCGAACACCAGAGCCAAGATCAATGGAACCGCTCGCTTGCCCATGCCCCCTCCCCCACACGTGATCGAGTCGACCGAGTGTACCGGCGCAATGGGGAACCGCCTACCCTCCAACAAAGAACGTGCTCCAACGTTGCGCTCTCGGCGTCCGAAAGTCCTTCTTCGGTGACTAGTCCATTCGGACTAACACCCGTCGACGGTGAGGCCCGCTGGGAAGCGCCCTGCGATCAGGGCTTGGTGGCGCGGAGGAGAAGGTAATCGACCACGCCGCGGTTGCGTAGGAGCTCGGCCTGCGACAGCACGGCTCGGGCGGCCAGACGGATCGAAGGGGATGCGCCGTCTCGGCGCACCAGGCGGGCCCGGGTGAGCTGGAGCGCAGGGTCGATGACCCGCTCACCGACCAGCTCGGTTCGGATCTCCGTGAACCCCGCCGTCCGGCAGGCTGCCGCGATCTCCTCTTCGGTGGCCACCGACTGGGCGTTCAGCCCCCACACGCGGAGCTGGAAGAGCCCGGCGATGTGCTCCAGGATCCCGCGGGCCTCCCGGAGGACCGGCACATCCGACATCGACAGGACGCCTCCCGGCCGAAGGACCCGATAGGCCTCGGCGAAGAAACGCCGGCGTGATGCGAAATGGAAAGCGGCCTCCACGCTGATCACGCCATCCACCGAGCCGTCAGCCAGCGGGATGCGCACCGCGTCGCCCACGACGGGACAGCCACCGGCCGCCACCACGTGTTCAGTTCCCGCCCGGAGCTGTGACTCGGTGATGTTCATCGTCACCAGCCGGCGAGGCTCAGCGACCTTCGCGATCACAGGGTCCTGCACCCCCAGGCCGTTGCCCACGTCGAGCACGGTCCCGCCCCGAGGCAGCTCTTCCGCCAGACGCTCGACGAGACGCCGAACCGCGCGTGGAGCTTCCTCCTCGCTCCCCGGCCCCTCCCACAGGCCCAGGTTCAGCCAGCCAGGTGCGATGGCGAGGAAGAAATCCGATCCGATGCTGTCGTAGACGGTGGCGGCCGGGTTGCGCCCCTGCCGGAACAGGCTGAGCGCGTGACGCATCTTCTGCCGGGTCCAGCTGGTCATCCTCCTGAGAC
>DASZKM010000251.1:0-4696 GCA_035947055.1 Actinomycetota bacterium | reverse complement strand
GTCTCTCTTTTCGTCGCGTCCTGGACCTTCCACGCGGTTGGTGGGACCACTTCCAATTGGTCAGTCAGGCTCGCAATCGCGGCGCCGCTATCTGTCCTCATTTTCAACCTTCTAAATACTGGCTTCGTAAGCGTCGCGGCGGCGTTGCTATATCGGATCCCGGTTCGGTCGGTTTTGCGGCACATGCGGATCGGCAGTCCGGTTGAGTTCCTCTTCTCGTATTTGGGCCTGGGAATCCTTGGGGTCATCCTTGCCCGGCTCTATGCCGACGTCGGCTGGTGGGCGGTCGCCGCCTTCGCCATGCCCCTCCTGCTCGCTCGGCAGATGTTCTTCCGCACCCGGGCCCTGGAGGATGCCACCAAAGAGCTCAAGGACCGCGAAGTCGTCCTCCGTGCGCTGTCCAATCGCATGGCAGAAGAGCGTCAGGACGAACGGAAGCAGATCGCCGGTTACTTGCATGACGACCTCGCTCAGGTCTTGTACCGCATGGCCCTGCATCTCGATATCTCCGACAAGCAGCTGGAGAAGGGAGACAGCGCCCAGGCCCGGGAAGAGATCGCCGCACTCCGCACCTCGCGGGATAGGGCCATGCAGCTGGTTCGCGCCTTGATCAAGGACCTGAACCTATCCCCGTTGGGACGGGCTGGCCTCGGGGAGGCGCTGAAGACCTACGGCGAGGAAGTGGAGAAGGATACCGGCGTGAAGATCAGGACACGCGTGGCGGAGATCGAGATGGCCCCGCCCGTGCAACTCCTCTGCTACCACGTGGCCCGCGAAGCAGTGATGAATGCCGTCAAGCACGCCAACGCGTCGATGATAACCATCACATTGGAGCCCACCGGCGAAGGAGCGCGTCTGCGAGTCGCGGACGACGGTGCAGGCTTCGATCCCGATGAGGAATCACCCGAAGGCCACTACGGCCTTTCGATGATGAAGGAGCGAGCCCAAGTTTCGGGCGGCGACTTCCGGATCGAGAGCGCGCCGGGCAAGGGCACCACGGTTATCGCGGACTTTCCCACATCGTGGATGGTTGAGCCCGACGGAGACGGCCGGCAGGCTTCGGAGGCGGCCGCTCCGGGCGCCCCAACATAGCGGCGGCCAGGAACCAAGCCGCCCCTGCGTACATCACCAGGTCTCCCAAGCTGACCACCTCACGGAACGGTGCTCGCACGGGGAACACGTCACCCAGGAAGACGAGGTCGTCTTGGTTCGTGGACAGGTGGTGCTTCCCACCCGGCTCCGTCGGAATGTCCTCAACCGAGCCACCCACGTCAACGATGGCAGAGCCCGAGACCGGCATCCCCTGGTTGGCGATGATCGGAATGGCATTGAGCACGACGCCGGCCAGGATCAGCAGGAACCCCTTCAGTCGCCAGTTCGCCGCCGTGACCACGGCGAGCAGGACGAACGACGCCACCAGCGCGGCGAACGGCAGGTACCGTCCGATCCCTTGCTCGCCGGCGGGGATGGGAACCACCTGAAGGGCGACGGCCACGGGCAGGACCGGCCACAACAGGATCCGAACGGAAGCCAGGTTGCGGGCCGCCCCACCGAGGCCCCAGCCCAGCAGCAAGCCGATGGACATGAACGCCAGAAGGAGCACGATGCCAAATCATAGATACTGGTCGTGAATCCCCTGAGAAAGGAATCGTGAGCGACACACCAAAGCCGGAGTTGATCGTCCCGGGCCAAAGCGACGAGGGCGGTGAGCAGCAGCTGATCGCTCAACCGGCCAAGCTGCTTCGGATCGCGTCCATGATCCGGGAGTTGGTCGAGGAGGTCCGGCAGTCGTCCATGGATGAGGCAGGGCGCCGGCGGCTCGCGGAGATCTACTCGAAGTCCACCAACGAGCTCAAGGAAGCGCTGTCGCCGGATCTCAAGGAGGAGCTGGATACCCTGGCCCCACCGCTGGAGGGATCCTCGAGCGAATCCGAGGTCCGGGTGGCACAGGCTCAGCTCCTCGGCTGGCTAGAGGGGCTGTTCCACGGCATCCAGGCCGCGCTGTGGACCCAGCACATGCAGGCCCAGGCGGCGATCGAAGAGATGCGTCGGCGTCAGCTCACTCCGGGGGGACCGGTGCGGCCCGACCAGGCTCCCGAAGGACCACCGGAAGCCCCGGGGACGCCCGGGCAGTACCTCTGACCGCTACGCGGGGCCGCTAACGTGCGCGTCATCCACGCCGCGCTTGGATGGGGGATCGTCGGCGCGTTCGGGGTGCTGTGGCTGTGGGGGTTGGGACTGTGGATCCTGCGCCGACAGCCGAACCGCGGCTTCTGGTGGATCGTGGCCTTCGTGCAGGCCGGCCTCCTTCTCCAGGCGGTGGCCGGGATGCTCCTTGTGATACTGGGCGGGCGGGCGCCGGGCCTCCATTACGTCTACGGGATCATCTTTCCCGTCCTGGTACTGCTGGTCGCCCACGTCCTGGCTCGAGATGCGTTCGCCCATCGTCCGTGGGTGCCGTTCGCCGCGGCGGCGTTCTTCTCGTTCGGGCTGACGCTTCGAGCCCTTATGACCGGCCTGGGCTACAACTGAACGCAGCCCGTGTCGTCTCGTCTGTTACGCTTCTGTAAGAGAAGGAGGCAAAAGACTGGCCAGAAGGAGAGGACGACCACCCCCGCGCCGATCACCTGGGCGCAGGCCGGTCACCGCTGCCACCCGGGCGAAGCGCGCCGAGCGCGCGGGTTCGCAGAAGGAAGACACGCTCCAGGTTGAGGGCACGATCGTCGAGGCCCTGCCCAACACGATGTTCCGGGTCGACCTGGACAATGGCCACCGGGTCCTGGGGCACATCTCAGGCAAGATGCGCAAGCACTACATCCGCATCCTTCCCGGGGACAAGGTGACAGTGGAGCTCTCGCCCTACGACCTGACCCGGGGGCGGATCACCTACCGGCACCGATAGCCACCTGCCCGATGGTGCGCGTCACACCCCCGTAGTAGAAAGAGCACAGTGAACGAGAAAAGCATCAGTGAGAGCAATGGGCTGCTGAAGGCCGCGCAGGCCCTGGCCCAGCCGGGAGAGATCATCCCCGCCTCCCCGGCTCAGCTGGCCAGGGAATCAGGGATCGACGACCGCCTCGGGGTGGCCAGAGCCATCCGGGCCCTCATGGCTCGGGGCCGCATCTCCCAGGAGGGAGATCGGTACCGCCTCCTCGACGCCCGCCCCCTCGTCCAGGGAGAGCCGGCCACGGTCCGCCGCCCCACCCGGCGGCGCCGCCGTGTGGTCTCGGTGGAGTCGGACGACGGAACGCCGACGTACGAAGGCGTGGGCAAGGCCGTCATCGAGCGGCTCATCGAGCTCTCCGCCGAGCTCTCGGAGATGCGGGCCAGCCTCGACCGGGCCCGCACCGAGGCGGAGGCCGCTCGACGAGAAGCGGTGGAGGTCACCCACCAGGCCACCGCGGACCGGCGCCGGGCGCAGGGTCTTGAAGATCAAGTGAACACCCTCAAACGCCGCCTGGAGATGACCGAGTCGAACCTGCGCACGGTGGTTGAGGCGGCTAAGAACCGCCCCGCATCGCCGCTGGAGGACACCGACGCTCGCGCCATCCTCGACATCCTGTCCGCGAAGGAACCAGTCGAGTAAGTCCGCTGCGTTTTCGTCCGCGTTTTTCCGATCTCTGTCCGGAATTGCCCGTTTGTGGTGAACTTTCGGTTGCGGCTGTGACCTGGGGCTGGTTACTCTGAGTGTCACGCCCGTGGTCAAAGAAAGCCCGTGAGCCGGCCTGAAGGGGTCGAGCAGGGGCAGACGGCGCGGTCCACCTCCCTGGAGGAAGCTGCGCGGGTTCTTCCCGATGCCGATAGCCCTGTTCCAAAGGCGGACGACCCCTCGGTGACTCAAGGAGAGGGTGAGACGACGCTGGCCGACGGCGACGCAACGGTCGGTGAGGTGCTCCGTTGGCTCCTCGACGAGACCGATGCTGATGCGGGCATCTACCTCCGCCTAACGCCCGGCGGTGACGAACGCCTGATCATCGAGCCTCGCGGGCTGAGCGATGCCGACCTGTCCTTCCTGGTTCGACAGGCCCGTCACGCCATCGTCGAGGGTGAGGTCGAGCCCGAGGTCAACGACCCCGTCGCCCAAGCCCGGTGGATGAGCCGGGCGGGCTCCAAGATCCTGCTCCTGCGCGGAACCTCGCAGAGCGAGTCGGAAGATGCGCTTCGCTTCGCGCGCTTCGTGATCGAGTGGTTGTCCGCACCGCGCGGCGAGGAGGCCCCCAATCTGGAACAGCAGCTGCGCAAGGTTCCCGGCGTGGCGTGGGCCGAGCTATCACCCGGAGACCCACCCAGCGTGCGCGTGTTGCTCGACCCCGGCGTGGAGCCCGGAGCCACGCGAATGGCCATCTCACGCGCGGTGGGTCGGGCCGGTGTCGAGGTCGACGAGGTGGAATCGCCGGCGCCGTTGGATCCACGAGTGCGGCTCGTCGATCTCAACGTGGACGTCGGCGAGGGCTCGCTGGTGGACGTTTTGCTCGACTGGAAGGGCCAGAGCCTCCGGGGCCGGGGACGAGGACGGGCCACGGCGGCCGGGCGTTCTTACGCTTCGGCCCAGGCGGTGGCCGACGCCATGAAGCCGCTCCTGGACGTGGACATCGAGGTCGAGGGGCTGTACCGAACGAATGCTCCCGACGACGAGGACGTCTTGGTGGTCACGGTTCGCGTCGGACCCCAGCGGTACGTGGGGGCGGTCGTGGCC